>CAJWLO010000137.1 GCA_913043235.1 uncultured Fidelibacterota bacterium | reverse complement strand
AACCACATCATAAGAAATATTAAAAAAATCACCTTTCCCATAAACCAGAAAAGCCCCCACCCTGCAGAATCAAACATTCCCGGGATTGGACTCTGCCAACCACCTAGAAATCCTGCAACTGCCAATCCACTAACAACAAACATATTTGCATATTCACTTAAGAAAAATACAGCCCAACGAAACCCTGAATATTCTGTCATCCAACCAGCAACTAATTCCGATTCTGCCTCCGGAATATCAAAAGGTGTTCTATTTGTTTCCGCGAGTGCACTAATAAAAAAAATAAAAAAAGCTAAAAATGTAAAAGGATTATTAAAAATAATCCAATTTGGCAATATACCCCAAACAGATCCAGATTGAGATTGAATCATCTCTTGCAAATTCATGGTTCCAGCCATCATAATAGGTACAATTATTGATAGCCCTGCAGGAATTTCATAACTAATAATTTGAGCTGCTGAACGCATTGCTCCGTAAAGTGACCATTTATTATTTGAGGACCAGCCAGCCATTACAATTCCAATGACACCAATAGAACCAACAGCAATTATATAAAAAACACCAACGTTAAAATCTGCAACTTGCAAGTTTGAACTAAAAGGGACTGCCGCAAGACCTAAAAAAGCCCCGATGAAAATTATAAATGGAGCCATTTTAAATAATAACTTATCTGCTGTTTGAGGAATTGTATCTTCTTTTATCAGTAGTTTAATTGCATCGGCTAGAGTTTGGAGCAATCCCCATTTACCTGCGTGTAGACCTGGGCCTTGCCCCATCGGGCCAATCCGATCCATCATGAATGCAGAAACTTTTCTCTCAACATATACGGCAACCATTGCATTTAGCGCCATAAGCAGAAATAATGGAATCCCGGAAATAATAACAGCCAAAATAAAAGCAATTACAGGAAAGTCACCAATAGTTGAAAACCAGTCTATAAGAAAATCAACTGTCATCGATCAATTTCCCCTAATACTATATCTAGACTTCCAAGAATAGCAATTACATCAGAAATCATCCAACCACGAGAGACCTCATCTAAACAAGATAATGCTGTAAATGCTGGTGATCTCATTTTTACTCGTGAAGGCACTGGAGATCCGTCGCTAACAATATAATATCCAAGATCACCTCTTGGACTTTCAGTACGTCTATATACTGATCCTTCCGGAGGTCTAATCTTCTTTGGTATCCCTTGATGTACATCCCCAGCTGGAATATCTTTAATTGCCTGTCGAATTATTTTTGTACTTTCTTTTATTTCAAGCATCCTTACCCAGTACCTGTCAAAACAATCTCCTAAAGTTCCAAACTTTCCACTTCCGATAGGAACATCAAATTCAAAGCGATCGTAAATTGAGTAAGGCTCATCTTTCCTCACGTCCCACTTAACTCCTGACCCACGAAGATTCGGACCAGAGACACCATAACTGACTGCAACGTCTGAAGGGATAACACCGACATCAGCCGTCCTTTCAACAAAAATTTTGTTGTAGGTTAACAAATTATTATACTCTGCAATTTGAGGCTCAAAATAATCAAGGAATCCAATGCAAATTTTCTCAAAATCTTTTGGCAAATCATGAGAGACTCCGCCCACCCACATATAATTATAAAGAAGTCTAGCACCGCATGTATATTCAAACATATCCAATATTCTTTCACGGTCTCTAAGCATATATAGAAAAGGTGTAAATGCACCTATATCAAGACCGTATACTCCTAGGGCCAACAGATGACTCGCAATACGATTCAACTCTCCCATGATTACACGTATGTATTCGACACGATCTGGAACTTTAAGTTCCATCAATTCTTCCATTGCGACCACATATCCAAAGTTGCTATTCATCGCAGCAAGATAATCACAGCGATCAGTAAAGGGGATTACTTGTTCATATGTAACATTTTCAGAGTGTTTCTCAAAGCAACGATGTAAATAACCAAGATGAGGTTTAATCTCTGAAACAATCTCTCCATCGGTCATCACCTCAAGACGTAACACACCATGCGTACTTGGATGCTGGGGGCCAATATTTAGGATCATTTGATCTGCCTTGACTACTCCCAACCGTCTTCCTCCTT
>CAJWLO010000136.1 GCA_913043235.1 uncultured Fidelibacterota bacterium | reverse complement strand
GATTCCCATACCTCCAATCCACTGCAAAAAAGATCTCCAAAACAATATTCCATGAGATAAACTTTCAATCCCATTCTGTAAATGGGGTAAAGTTTGTTGGTTACCTAAAATTGAAGCACCAGTCGTCGTTACTCCAGACATTGCTTCAAAAAATGCATCCGTAAAATTTGGTATAGCGCCAGATATATAAAATGGTAATGCACCAGCAAGCGCTGTAATAATCCAGGAAAATGTTACAATGATAAATCCGTCCCGGTTACGAAGCTTTCGACTCTTGCGTGACATGAACCAGATTGGTAAACCGATAAATACTGCTAATCCAGCAGATTGCAAACAGAATATGACATCAGATTCATCATATAACCATGATACAAATGCCGGGAAAAGCATAGTTAGCCCTAAAATAGTTAATAGAGCGCTAAGTATATTAAGAATCGTCTTTATATTCATTAGGCGAGGAATAATTTCCGTACTTTATCGGTAACGGAATTCTTCGCAAATACAAGAGCTGTATCTTCTTCAGTTAACTGCGACGATCCTCTGGCAATTGTCAAATGCCCATGGTGATTTATTACACCAACTATACTTGCTTTAGGAAAAGATATTTCAGAAAGAGGATGGCTACAAACAGGGCTACCTTTATCCGGCTGAAGTTCAAGGACGTCGACATCTATTTCATCAAATGTCATCACTTGAGTTTCAGATAAGTCACTGCGTATCTGGCGCAAAATGGAATTAACTGTAGACATATTTTTACTAATTACCGAACCAATACCAGTTTCTTGAATTATTGGTAAAAACTCGGTAGTACTAATATGCATGATTGTCTGTTCAACTCCAAAATGATGCGCTAAAAGGCCTGATATTAGATTTGTTTGCTCATTCTCTGTTACAGTGATAAAACTATCTACAGCATCGATGTCTTCTGATTTAAGTAATTCCAGATCAGTTCCATCGCCATCAATCACCATGGTATTTTCCAATTTGTTGGCGATCCACTCACATTTATGCCTGTTATAATCTACCAAGCGTACATTCATTTCATCCTGCAATCCTGCTGCAACAGATCGTCCGATTTTACTGCCTCCCAGAATCATTACTCGATCATTACGGGATGAATTTTTCCCCAGCATTTTCATAAGATCATACACATGCTCTGTTTGTAGTATAAAATACGGTGTATCACCATTTTCAAAAACGAAATCTGACCATGGAACAATCGTCTTTCCATCCCGCAATACTGCTATAATTCCAAATTTAAAATCTGGATGTGCTTCGCACACCTCACCAACATTTAAACCAACTATTTGACGATTATCACCATTTAACCGAATACCAATCATCTCTAGCCGACCGCCTTCAAAATCCATGACCTGAACTGCGTACGGATGTCTTACGAGACGTATTATTTCATCACAGGCTGCTTTCTCAGGGTGAATAACTAAATCGACGCCAAATTTTTCTGGCTTTATAATCGAATGGCGGGTAGTGTACTGTTGGTTCCTAAGCCGTGCAATGATCTTTTTCGCCCCTAATTCATGCGCTTGCTGGGCGGCAATAAGATTTACTTCATCAACCCGGGTAAGACACAGAATATAGTCTGCATTTTCTACATTGGCTTGGTGTAATATTTTTGGACTTGCACCATTACCCTCAACAACAATTACATCAAGATTCTCGGACAAACGGGTACATTTTTCAGGGACAATATCAACTGCAGTGATATCATGATTACTCTCACTTAACGCCTTTGCAGCGTGGAATCCTACCTCCCCAGCGCCGATAATTACAATCTGCATAATTTTTTATTCCGTCGAGCGAAACGCACCGAAGTTAGTAAAGGTTTTGGATAAATAGAACATAATGCATTAATCATTCTTTCGAACAATATCAACACCTAAAGCCTGAAATTTCTTCTCTATGAATTGGACTTCATCCTTCCTAGATTTAATGCGTCCTTCAAGGCGAGCCTTTCTCAAAGATCTGAAAATTTCTTGAAAAATCGGTCCCGTTTCAAATCCCATGGCGAGAAAATCATTGCCCGTCAGAGAAATCTTAGCAATTGAACGATATTGCGTATAAAACAATAAAACATATTGATTCAACCGCCCATTCCCCTCTAAAGCCATGAGCCAAAAAATGGCCTCTATAGAAAGTTCCGAAAAAACCTCATATAATTCGTAAGAGCTGGGCTCTTTGTCGTTCTGGAGAATTCTCAACATCCGACGGCATCCTCGAAAATCATTCCGCGT
>CAJWLO010000135.1 GCA_913043235.1 uncultured Fidelibacterota bacterium | reverse complement strand
CTTCTATGTTACATACCCAAATATTAAGATATTTACTAGTATCCCAAGCATCAACACCACCTGTGGATGAAGATTTTACATTGTCCAATGTAATGTTTCCAGTAAAAATATCCCAAATGCTTATATAAGGAAAACCAGATTCAGATGTATAAGTGCGAGTGATGCCTGATGAAGGGTTGCCGTTTGGATCTTCAGTAGCTAGGAAAAATTCGATTTGAGCATCTGCTGCAAATGGTAAAAACTCTTCTCTTGTTTCGCTAGCATTTTCATTAAATCTTCTAAAATTTGCATTTAATACATCAATTTGAGATTCAATGACATAATCAGGGAGATTTTGTGCTTCTGAATTATATACAATATGAAATACAGTTGGTATTTGATAAATTATGTCATTGTTTCTATTTGTAGAACCATAAATTTTTGCAATGTTTAAAATATCATCACTATCACTACTAACAGCAATATATTCAAACATCCCTGATATTTTGGCTTGTTCTATCGTATGGGCAATCAAAGGTTTATCACATAACATCCGAATATTCTTATTTTTAACCCCTTTTGACCCACCTCTCGCGCAAATCGTACATAAGCGCTTTATTGGCTGACCCATTTTCTTTCCTTTGAATTCATTGCAACCTCTATCCATTCAATCATTTTGAGAACAGCCATTCCCTGATTCAATGTACAAAGCCTCTCCATTTCCCCTTTTAAAATAGCTAAGTGCTGCTCCTTGTATGTATAATTTCGTTCGACTTGATGATGCGTTATTGTGTTGTTTATCTGCATGGTTCCCCTAATCAAATCTATATTCACTGTTTGAGATTTAGTATTCACAATGATTTCTCTTCTAGGAGGGCGATCCAAATAATTGATATGCAGATTTATAACAGGGCATCTCTTCGTTTCCAGCAGAGTGGAAACAACGTCTTCAGTCTCAACTTCCAGCTCGCTAAAATGGCCACCAAGAGCTGTCAATCTTTGCCAATCACCAAAAATCCACAGTAGGTAATCCATCTCATGGCTCAAATCCCGCAAAACCCCCCCTCCCTCACTTTTCTTTGCTGAATAGCATACTCGGTAATCCCTGTTTGGTCTCCAATTTGGAAGGTACTGACCAAAATATATAGCAGCAGAAATGATCGATTGCTTTTGGAGCAAATCCTTCAATTTAGAAATAAGAGGATGAAATCTCAGGTTATAGCCGACAAAAAGCTTAAGGTTTGAAAATTCTGATGTTTCTTTAGTCGAATTGTTAAACACTGGTTTTTCTACCAGTATCTTACCTTGAAACCCTTTTTTAGCCAACTGTGCCAGAACGTTGTAATGGTCGCTCGTTTTATTTGCAATGACAACGTATTCAAATGATTCGTTCTCCAATGCTTCACCAATACATTGTAAAACAGGGAAACCTATCTCATTCTGTTGTGTTACAACATGGACATCATGCCCCATTTCACACAAAATATTAGAATGACGGGCCCCGACGGAACCAAAACCTACGACAAGCACTTTCATAAAAGGTAGACATTCCTTAGGAAACTTGCTCTTGCACAGACTTCAAAAAAAATGTTTGCCTGTTTTTTATACAAGCTCAAGTAATCGGGCATCGAAAAACTTGCTCACCCTGAAAGATATGGAGGAAAAAAAGAAGATTCATTTGATGTTATAGCTCCTTCCCTGCCAGGTTTTGGTTTTTCTGGATCTACAAAAAAACCAATAGGCCCAAGAAAAATGGCAAAAATAATGAATAAATTTATGATAAAAAATCTTGGTTACAAAAAATATGTTGCTCAAGGTGGAGACTGGGGTGGCGCGATATGTTCTTGGCTTGGCTATGATCATGCCCCCGCTTGTGCTGCCATCCACCTCAACATTCTCACTATGCGTCATCCTGATGGTCCACAGACCTCCGAAGAAAGAAAATGGGAAGCTCAATTTGATCAGGACCAGATTATGCAGAATGGTTATCGCACTCAGCAGGCAACCCGCCCCCAAACACTTAGCTACGCAATGATGGATAGTCCCGTCGGCATCGCTGCTTGGCTAATAGAAAAATTTCACGATTGGTCGGACGTGCCTATTGGGGAACTAGAGAAAGTACATAGCAAAGACACTTTGCTGACAAATATCATGATATATATAGTCACAAAAACGTTTAACTCTGCTTCTTGGATTTACTATGGCAGGCGCGAAGAAGGAGGGCGCATCTTATCAATAGAAGGAAGTCGTGTCGAAGTACCAACCGGCTGCGCTATCTTTCCAAAAGAAATGTTAAGATGGCCACCGAAAACCTATGCCGAACGTATATATAATATCAC
>CAJWLO010000134.1 GCA_913043235.1 uncultured Fidelibacterota bacterium | reverse complement strand
TACAACCATGGCAATTCCAGAAGCAACCCTTCAAGAAATAGATTTAAGAAGCTATTACTAGATCATAGAGATTTTTAAATTTTTGATTGTTGGGGGCAACCTGAAGAGCTTTCTCAAGAAGAAACTTTGCAGACTCCTTATTTTTGGCTTTAAGGTGAGTTGTGGCTAACTGATAATAAGCTTCCAGATAATTTGGATTTACCTGTAAGGATTTTTGAAAAGACTGAATCGCTTTAGAAGTCTCGCCTTTCGTATTATAAAGAACTCCTAAATTAAATTGTGTTAGCATGCCATTGGGATCTACACCCAATGACTTTTGAAGGGTGGCTTCGGCCTCCTCTAGTTTTCCTGTCAACCGATACAATTCCCCAAGGTTATTTAAAAAGGTTGTATTATTAGGCTCAAAAGTCACCGCTTTTTTATAATATTCAATTGCTTTTTTTGGGTTGTTATCGGCTTTATAAAAGTTTCCAATATTGTTTAAGGCTTTCCCATCATTGTCGTCTTTTTTTAATGCGACGGCCTTTTCCCAATTTATCAGGGCTTCTTTTTTGTTTCCCGAGGCATATTGGACAATACCAAGATTTATATGGGCTTGAGTATCTTGAGGGTTTAATTTAATGCTTTTTTCAAAGTTTATTAAAGCATCATCATAACGTTTCACTGCAAATAAAACGAGCCCTTTTTTTCTGTAGAAGAGTGGGTTTTTAGGATTAAATTTGATGGCTAGATCTAATTCTTCCAAGGCATTTTTAAAAAGGTTCAATTGAGCAAACTCAAGGCCTAAATAATAATGAGATTCGGATTCTTTTACATTAACTTTATTAGCATCGTGGGAAGTACAAGCAGATACGATAGAGATAAAAACAATAAAAATAATTTTTCTCATAGTTCAGATCCTTTGAACAAGAAGTGGTGGAGAAAAAAAAGGGCCAACCAATGATGGTTGGCCCTTGAGGAAAAAGCATTTGAATGCTGAAAAGTGCTGCTTCTGCATCCAAATTAGTTTATACCGCGACCTTTACGGGGAAATTCCATTCCTGGTACCCCATTACTGTTTTGTCCTAAGGTGAAACCTTCGCCTCGTCCTTTTGTTGCATCGGCTGTACATGCGCGATTGGCTGCAGCACCGATATTACACTTATTACCACCGATTGTTGAATCTTGCATATCACCAATGAATTCCATGGCGAAGCCAGTTCCTGAAGATTCAACATAGACAATTCCCCACATGGTGAGTTGGGCCAGATTATCCCACTTTTTTGCGGTACCCGACCAGGAAGAACGATTAGGCATATTTCTATCATCAAAGTCAGTATCCATTCTTTCACTTACGGCAGTAATTCTAACTTGACCGAACTGCGCAGAATTAACGGTTGGGATTAAGTGAGTCCGTGCATCTGTAAAAGAAGAATTAGAACTATTTATGGTTGCATGACCTTGGGGCACCACGAAAACCCTGTGGGTCTCACCTGCTCCAACGGTGAATATAGCTGAGCGACCCGCGTGAGAATTTACGGTGGTAGTCATATCGACTACTTCCAATGCTACTCCGATTTGCGTCACTGCAGTATCCAGAGACGGATGGGTGATACCAATGAAAGCGTAGCTATCGTTTGGCACAGCCTGCACGTATGGCGAAATAACTAAACTTTGACTGTGCCGGGTATCGCGAGGAACGTCCGGGATGTTTTGTGCTTGCACTGATTGGGCTAACACAGCAAACCCAAAGAGCATAAGCAGAATTATTTTATTAAAGTGTTTCATGGATCTTTCTCCTATTTGGAATATTCAATTCATTTATTCATTAATAGATTTTGAGCAAACACTAAGGCGCATTTGGACCTGCCACACTGATCGCATCTCCATGAAAAGAGTTAGGAGCAGCAGAGTCGTTCATATCACCAATGAATTCCATGGCGAAACCAGTTGTGTTTTGTTCTATTACCACAGCACCCCAGAAAGACAACATAGTCGGATCTTGGTAACCCGCACCTGTAAGGCCTTGGTCCCATCCATCAGTTCGCCCACCTGTATTCCCTACGACAGTGGCTGGATGGCTTGCACTCGGGTCAACGCGAAGGTGCCCGTGTTTAAAGTTGGTGGTTCCTATAATGAATTTTCCCGTCGGAATAGTGGTAGAATTAATGGTACTATTCGTCCGAGCAATGAATACTCTTTGGGTAGTTCCAGATTGAATCGTAAAACTTACTGCAGTGCCAAAGGCCGATTGATCATTTTGGATAGCATTGACTGTTACGCCGATTTGGGAAGCCATACCAGAAAGAGAGGCGTGGCTGACTGCAATAAATGTATATGAACCAGAATCTGATTGCCAGTAAGGAGAT
>CAJWLO010000133.1 GCA_913043235.1 uncultured Fidelibacterota bacterium | reverse complement strand
ACACTGGGATGGAGTACGTAATTATCAAGCAAATAATAATATGAAAAAAATGAAAATCGGTGATCTTGGATTCTTTTATCACTCGGTTAATGAAAAAAAAATAATCGGAATCGTTGAGGTAGTCAAAGAACACTATCCAGACCATACCGACAAAAGTGGTCGTTTTGGAATGGTCGACCTTAAAGCAGTAAGCCGAGTTAAAAAACCGGTGACTTTATCTGAAATTAAAGATAATCCTAGATTATCAGATATGGTTTTAGTTAAAAATTCTCGTCTTTCAGTCCAGCCTGTTTCTGATTCAGAGTGGGCAGAAGTCTGCCGAATGGCTGAAGAGATCTGATTTAAGGCTCAAGCTTTCGAGATAATAAAATTCAGGATCGAGATTCCACTAGGAAAGCAAAAAATGACTGACAACAAAAAATACCAACCAGAAATGAGAGGAAATAAACGAGTCATATGTCATATTAGTGATATCACCGAGACAGGTAAGGGGTTGTCAATTAAAAAAATAGTAAAAGGTGATCCTGATAGGTCTTTAGACCTTCTCTTAGTGACCGATGGCGATGAGGTGCAAGGTTATTTTAATATCTGCCCCCACCAAGGATCTCCTCTCGATTTAAAGCCTGATGTATTCTTAGATCTTGAGAAAAAATATATTCAATGCTCAACTCACGGAGCAAAATTTCGTAAACATGACGGCCTATGTATTAGCGGACCTTGCGTAGGATCAAAATTAATGAAAATACCTCTAAACCTGGATAGTGATGGAAGCATACTATTGGGAGAATAAAACTAAACCGCTTTAAAAACTCTATATTTTCTAATCAACAAGTTTCGTAATATAGTTAAAGGATTATTTACCTCCGGGTGAATTTAAGGCCATGATACTAATTGAAAGAAGAAAAAAAGAGGAGAGCAAGCCCGATGTCACGCGATAAGTTTCCAGTAACAAAGTTTTGGGCCGAACGAGCTTGGGTTGATGATGAAGAATACACAAAAATGTATAATCATTCTATCGACGACCCGGTAAACTTTTGGAATGAACAAGGTAAAAGAATTGATTGGATTAAACCTTATACACTAGTAAAAAATGTCTCTTTTCAAGCTTCTGATCTCAAAATTACCTGGTATGAAGACGGAATTCTAAATGCATCGGCCAATTGCATAGATAGACATTTGGAAAAACGGGGAAATCAGGTCGCAATAATTTGGGAAGGTGACGACCCTGGCCAAGATGAAAAGATCACTTATCTTGAGCTGTACGATAGGGTTTGTAGATTCGCTAATGGACTAAAAGAAGTGGGTGTGAAAAAAGGAGATAGGGTAACAATTTACCTTCCCATGATACCAGAAATAGCAATATCAATGTTGGCCTGCGCCAGGATTGGAGCCATACATTCAGTTGTATTTGGGGGGTTTTCACCAGAATCTATTGCTGGACGCATAGAGGATTGTGAATCTACTTTTATTATTACGTCTGATGAGGGTTTTCGTGGTGGACGAAAAATTCCCCTGAAACATAACGTCGACCAAGCAATTGAAAAACTAGACCCAAAAACAATAAATAAGGTAATAGTTGTTAACCGCTCCGGAGCAGATATTGACTGGATAGATGATCGAGACATTTGGTACCACGATCTAGTGGCCGATCAATCACCCGAATGCTTGCCTGAACCCATGAGTGCCGAAGATCCATTATTCATTTTGTATACCTCTGGCTCAACTGGAAAACCTAAGGGAGTGCTTCATACAACAGGTGGTTATATGGTCTACGCCTCAATGACCCATCAATACGTTTTTGATTATCATGATGAAGATATTTATTGGTGTACTGCTGACTGCGGCTGGATAACCGGCCATAGCTATATTGTTTATGGGCCACTTGCAAATGGTGCAACTACATTAATTTTTGAAGGGCTGCCAAATTATCCAGATGCATCACGTCATTGGCAAGTATGTGATAAACATCAAGTAAATATTTATTATACAGCCCCAACAGCAATCAGGGCTCTTATGCGTGAAGGGAACCTACCGGTTGAAAAAACTTCTCGTAAGTCTATTAGATTACTAGGGACTGTAGGTGAGCCAATAAACCCTGAAGCGTGGCAGTGGTACCATGAAATCGTAGGAGAAAGTCGATGCCCCATCGTTGACACCTGGTGGCAAACTGAAACGGGCGGGATACTGCTCTCACCCCTTCCAGGGGCGACAATGCTAAAACCAGGCAGCGCCACCCGTCCCTTCTTCGGTGTGAATCCGGTCATAGTTGACAATGACGGTAATATTCTTCAAGGCGCCTGTGAAGGCACCCTATGTATCGACGGAGGATGGCCAGGACAAATGAGAACTGTCTATGGAGATCATCAACGCTTTATAGATACATATTTTAAAACCTTTGATGGTCTTTTCTTTACTGGTGACGGATGTCGACGTGATGAAGATGGTTACTATTGGATCACTGGTCGTGTAG
>CAJWLO010000132.1 GCA_913043235.1 uncultured Fidelibacterota bacterium | reverse complement strand
AAGAACCACCCAACTCTACACCTAGAATATCATGGTTCGTGTAGACGCGTAAAATATTCGAAGAAAACAAAGATTGAACTTTTTCAGCGGACTTACTTGAAGAAGAGGCCGATACCAATGTAGTAGGATGACCGTCAATAACCTCTTCAGCATGGCTGGGTCCATATAGAGATACAATATATTCAGGACTATGGTTTGCCGCTTGAGTAATGACATTACTCATAGTATCTAAAGTACCATTTTCTACACCTTTAGCCACATTCACTATTATGGCTTCTCCTGAAATCTTCCCTTTTAAATGGGTCATAACTTCACGGACTGCATGGGAGGGTACAGCGCAAATGATTTGATCGGCATCCATTACAGCTTGAGATAAATCCGGTTCAAAAAGAATATTCGGATGAAACTCAAATTCGTCTAAACGAGGATGGTATCTTGATTCTGCCATAACAGATACAACATCTTTTTTATGATGCCAGGCACGAATAGAATGACCATTTTCTGCCAATCCTTGTATCAGAGCACTACCCCATGTGCCACAACCTAAAAGTGAAATCTTTCCCAAATTTAGTCAGTATAGATGGCGTTGATGATATGAGCCCAATTCTCGCGGATTTGAATCCGGCGAATTTTCAATGTAGGCGTTAATTCACCATCATCAATTGTAAAATCTCTAGGCAGAATCGAAAATTTCTTGACCTGTTCTGGATTTGAAAATTGTCCATTCAAATTATCTACCTGCGTTTGGATTTCAACTTTAATATCTTCACTTTCTGTAAAATCAGATAAATCATGACCTTTAGAGGATAACATTGCTAACTGTTCAACTGGGTCTTTAGGTATCTTTTGCGCATCTACATTAAGTTTATCACGCAATAAGGCGCCCACATCTAAAGTAAATAATGCAGAACAATATTTACGTCCATCTCCTACCAAAAAGCATTGAGAAACTACAGGTATAGATTTCATTGTCTCCTCGATAATAAGAGGAGCAATATTTTTTCCACCAGAGCTAACATATATTTCTTTTTTACGACCAGTTATTTTTAAATAACCATCTGAATCCATCTGACCCACATCACCCGTATGGAGCCATCCGTCGATAATCGTTTCTTTAGTGGCATCAGGATTTTTATAATATCCTTTCATTACATGGCTACCTTTAATGAGTACTTCTCCATCATTTGCGATCTTGATTTCTGTATTTGGGACCGGTTTTCCAACGGCTCCAATTTTATTATTCCCAGGATAATTACTTGAAGCACCACCTGTATTTTCGGTCATGCCGTACCCTTCATAGAGCGGGATTCCTAAATCATGAAACAATTCAAGAATATCTGTATTAATTGGGGCTGCCCCAGAGATCATGATCCTTGTGTCAGAAAAACCAACCGCTTCTTTAAGTTTATTTCTTAGAAGCCCTCCTAAAAGAGGCAATTTGAGACCTTTTTTCAAAATGGCTTTTTCTGAAATAGCCGCGTTTAGATTCGAAAATATTTTTTCATATATCCTTGGAACACCGATGAAAAAATGGGGTTTTACTTCTTTTGCATAATCCACCACCATTAAGGGATTATTACACACATGAAGATGCATTCCTTTATACGCCCAGTAATTCAAATCAATCAGTTGACCAAAAACATGCGCTAAAGGAAGCCAAGAAATGTATCTTTCACCTTTTTCTATACCAAATATTTTCTGGCCACTTTCTAATTCAAAAGACCAATTACCATGAGTTAACATAACTCCTTTTGGATTCCCTGTAGTGCCAGAAGTGTATATGAGGCATGCTACACTATCACTAGAAAGTGAGTTTAATCTGGATTGTACAGCATCATCTTCAATATTTGAACCTTTCAATATAAATTCATCCCAAGTCATCATTTTTGGGTGATTTAATACTTCTACCCCAGGAAACATAACTACTGCCTCTACATTTGGTAGTTCCTCTAAGGATGCTAATAATCTTTGATTTGGCATTTTACTAGAATCTCCATTGTCCATTGGATTTTGACCAACAAAAACAACTTTTGAATCTGAGTTGCCTACAATCCAATTTACCTCATTAGATGAACATGTATGGTAGACACCAACGGAAACGCCGCCAATCACTTGCATACCAAAATAAGTACTATACCATGATTTTGCATTAAAACCATAAATACTTATTTTATCATCTGGATTCATTCCTATGGCTATTAATGACTTAGAAACAGCATTAACCTCATTACCAAATTCAGACCAGGTTGTAGATTCCCAAACACCCGAATCATTTCTAGTTGAAATAGCGGGTTTATCCGCTAGATTTCTCATATTCTTAAAAATTAATTGTGGTATTAGTTCCATGATGACTTCCTAAAATAATATTAACGATGAAAAATAAATTTGCTCTGGTTATAGGAGGAATAATATAGGAATAAATCTACCATTTAACAATTTGGATAGGTGATTAAGTTAGTGATAGTTTTGGGCAAATATTTTATTGTAATCCTGCCGGGGTGGCGGAATTGGTAGACGCGCGCGACTCAAACTCGCGTATCGAAAGG
>CAJWLO010000131.1 GCA_913043235.1 uncultured Fidelibacterota bacterium | reverse complement strand
TTGAGAGTCTCAATTTTGTCTGATTTATACATAAAAAAAGCCCTCTCACGAAGAGGGCTTTTGCTTATTTGTAATAATTTCTTATAACAAAAATGCCCCTACCAAAAGGGTCATTATCTACCCTTATAGTGGGAAAACTGTGGGAAAATTATTTTAGTAAAACCATCTTGCGGGTCTTAACAAAGCCTTTAGCTTGCAACTGATATAAATAAATACCAGCGCTTACTGGATCCCCATAATCATTAGTAGCATTCCAAATAAGTGAATGGAAACCTGCAGGTGTGTTTTGCATATTGAAGGTCTTAACCTTCTGTCCCAACATATTATATATCGTCAGATTTACGTCACTCACATTTGGCAAGTCAAAACGCAGTGTGGTCGTCGGATTAAATGGATTAGGATAATTTTCATGGAGAGCATATTCAAGTGGAATTGCTTTAATATCGATCTCTTGTGAACCCATATTGAGTACTGTATTACTCTCATCATAAAAAACATAATTTATTGTAAAATTAGAATTGCTGGTTGCCTTGTGACTTACACTAAATAGCAGTTCTTTGTTTTGAACATCTTTTAGATATCCAAAATTGACGGATAATAGTCCATAATCTGGATCTTGGTTACTTATGACTATTCTGTTTTCTGTCATTTCATCCGAGAGCCCTAAATCAATATCTGATTTCAAATATTCTAATATAATTTCACCTGCTATAGCATGATCGGGTATAGAAATACTTATTTTATCTGATAAATGATCAATTGCAATCGGTTCACCTATTGACATAAACACTTTACTGGATGCTCCATTATTAGCATGAGACCAGTGCCACATACGAGTGAACACACCCACATCTCTTAGGTTGGTTTGCCCATCTATTTCAGGTGTAAGATATGGTATAGTTCCCTTTGCTGGTCCTAAATCAAGATTAGGCCATAGCGAAACAAAATTGGCTAAATCCTGAACATCTACTTTATAATCATTATTGTAATCAGCCAAAACACTTGTATGATATGAAACTTGCATAGAATCACCAACAGACCCTGCCCGATCGGTAATATTCGTTAGTTTAAATGTTAGTGTGTCTAGACTTGTGAGCGGTGCATTAAGCGATATAACCAGTGAATCTGAAGCTTGTTGAATTGTAGTATTTAAATTGATACCCAGTTTTGAAGATGCATCAACTTTATAAGCTGTAATGGGTTCTGAAAAATCGACCCTTATTTTTGAATTCTGCGTAATTGGTAAAAATGAATCCGCTAAGGGTGATGTCTGCTTTATGGTAGGTGCGGTAAAATCATAGGTAACAAAATCAACATTTCCACATTCTATACAAGGATTACCTGCTAAATCAAATGCAACAATATCAAGATGGTATGTTACGCCATCATTGAATGGTAAGTTTAAGAGATCTATTTTTTCACTAGCCTTAAGTGAGTCTCCAGTTAATTCAATTTGTCCATTATCAGTAGGTGAAATATTTGTGCTATTATATTCTAATCTACCTGATATAAGATTTTCACTTAGAGAATATGAAATTATTGTATTTGACATAAATGAGTTTGAAGTGGGGCTTTTTATCTTCACAATTGGTGGAGAAACATCGTAGCTCACATTTTTCTTATCAATAGAGTTTTGATTCCCTGCTAAGTCAGTTACACTAAAATTAACAGTATATATGCTACCATCTACAAGATTATTAAAATCAGTGGCAATACCATCCTTATTAACAACATATTTATATCCATTATACTGATTATCTATACTGGTCGGTCCATCAAATGTTTTGGAATGAGGAGAACCACCATCCTCAGTACCACCAGTACGGGTAAATGTTACTGTACCTGATGTTGTTAGCTCATCTACAACAAAAATGATTTCCATATTGCGAATATGGTCGTTATCTGAAATAGTAATGTCTGTGATTTTGGCGGGAGAAATATCATATACAACATTGTTTGCCGAAATTGTAGTAGCGGCATTCCCAGCAATGTCCTTGGCATCAAAACTTATGGTATAAATAGCACCATCAACCAGAGTGGGGTTATTTGTTAAAGTATCTGTATATGTACCTGATTTTAATTCATCGCCTGCTAAAGCTTTGGCGTGAGGTGAATTGCTGTCTGCACTGCCTCCTGTTCGGGTCCATGTAATAGTACCACTAGAAGCTGCTTCACTTAATGTATAGGATACCTTCGTATGATTTACACGAGAATTTTCACTTGGTGAAGTGGACGAGATGACAGGATTAATTCCATCAATCACAATGTTTTTATTTTCACCCAGTGAATTATTATCACCCACAACATTTGGAAGGGTTAATGTTGCAGCATTTCCTACAGCGTCTTTAATGGTACCACTGTTTAGAGCTAATGCAGATGTACTGCCATAGTCTAAATCACCACTTACATGTCCTGAAGCAACGGTGTAATTGAAAGTGAGGATACTTGAGCCAGAACCACTGGAATAATCAACTACTGCGTCTGTATCACCTGTCTCCAAGGTTAATTGTGGAGTGCCAGTTACGGTGACAGATTCGTCAAAAGTTACAGTAATTGGAATGATACTGCCAATTCCGTAGGTGCTGTCAGTGGCTGTAGAAGAAACAGAGGTTACGG
>CAJWLO010000130.1 GCA_913043235.1 uncultured Fidelibacterota bacterium | reverse complement strand
GACTGCTATAACTTTTAAAGCACTAGATAATTCAACAATACAATCCTGACCGCCTAAAGCTTCAAATTTATTCTCTGCAGTTCGAAAAGGTAATCCCGTTAGATTAGAAATTTCTTCTGCAACTGCAATACCGAATCCCTCGATAGAATTTATACCTGTTCCAACAGCTGTACCACCCATAGCCAATTCATAGCAATTATCTAGTGCATTATCCAGACGACCAATACCATGATCAAGGGCAGAAACATATCCAGAAAACTCCTGACCCAAGCTGAGAGGGGTTGCATCCTGAAGATGGGTGCGACCTACTTTAATAATATCATTAAATATTTTAGATTTTTCTTTAAGAGCATCTCGCAACATACAAAGTGCTGGAATTAAATCTTCGTGAACACTTAGTACAGCAGCAATATTTATCGCACTAGGAAAAGTATCATTTGTAGACTGACTCATATTCACATGGTCATTTGGATGTATTGGTTTTTTACTACCCATAACACCACCTAAAATTTCAATTGATCGATTAGAGATTACTTCATTGAAATTCATGTTGGTTTGTGTTCCACTACCTGTCTGCCAGACCACTAGAGGAAAATGATCATCTAATTTACCTTCAATTACCTCATCTGAAGCAGAATGAATAACATCTCTTGTTTTCTGGTCAAGATTACCAAAAGCATGATTTACAGTTGCAGCTGCTTTTTTAAGAATCCCGTAAGCCCTAATAAATACTCTAGGAAAACGTTGATCACCAATTTTAAAGTTGTTAAATGATCGTTGGGTCTGGGCACCATAATATTTATCTGTAGAGACTTCTACCGGACCGAGACTATCTTTTTCAATCCGGGTCGACACAGAATTATTCCACTACCCAGGTATCGCCTGCACTGAGCAAATCTTGTACACTTATAGATCCTTTTTTCTCTTTTGCAGTATTAATTTGATGAACCATTTCCTGATTATAAGTAGGTTTATCAATAGAATAAATCACACCAATGGGCTCAGGTAAATCTGGATTTGAAGTCCAATTTGCAATTATATGGGCTAAATCCAAATTTGTTTCATCATGAACTAGAATATCATCCACACTATACTTTTCCATATCCACAACTACAGCGCTTGATCCATCAAGCCTAATTCCTTTAGTATCCTTCGCAAATAGCATTGGCTTATCATGATTCAATTCTATGACATTATCAAACTTTTCTGCTCCAGTATAAGATTCAAATGCACCATCATTAAAAATATTACAATTTTGATAAATCTCTATGAGAGATCCACCATCATGTTCATAGGACCTTTGCATCATTTTGGCCATATGCTTTTGCCATCGGTCTATTGTCCTAGCAACAAAAGTTGCCTGAGCTCCAAGTGCCAATGATGGAGGATTCAATGGAATATCAATTGAACCGTAGGGTGTAGCTTTAGTTACCTTACCCACCTCAGATGTGGGAGAATATTGCCCTTTGGTTAATCCGTAAATCCTATTGTTAAATAATAAAATATTTAAATCCATATTTCTTCGCAGGGCATGCATAAAATGGTTCCCTCCAATGGAGAGTCCATCTCCATCACCAGTTACAACCCAAACGGAAAGTTCTGGATTTGCAATTTTTACACCCGTTGCAATTGCTGGCGCTCGACCATGAATCGAATGAAAACCATAGGTGTTCATATAATACGGGAATCTACTGGAACAACCTATTCCTGATATAAAAACAAACTCTTCCCTCTTACGACCAAAAGTAGGCATCTGTTTTTGTGTCTGGGCCAAAATGGCATAATCACCACATCCTGGACACCAGCGGACTGCCTGATCGGATTCAAAGTCCTTTTTTGTTAATTGAGGTGTTTGTGCATCATTCATATTTCTATTCTATCCCAAAGTTTTTTTAACAGTTTCAACAATTGTAGGTGCACCTATAGGTCTTCCTCTCACAAGATTAAGACCTTTGGCATCTACTAGATACTCAGACCGGATTAATCTCAATAATTGACCAAGATTGATTTCTGGAATAAGTATATTTTTAAAGTGAATCAAAATTTCTCCTAGGTCTTTTGGTAAAGGACTGATCCAACGTAGATGAACATGGGAAACTTTATATCCTTCTTCCTGCAATGTTTCGGCAGCAGATCTACAGGCACCATAAGTGCCCCCCCAACTTAATATTAAAAGATCACCATTATGGATTCCAAAAACTTTTGTTTCTGGAATATCATTTTGAATTCGATTAACTTTTTCCTGTCTCAAAGTAACCATTCTATGATGGTTTTCAGGGTCATAGCTTACGTGACCTGTATTTTCTGCTTTTTCAATACCTCCAACCCTGTGTTCTAAATCTGGGGTACCAGGAATAGCCCAAGGCCTAGCTAAAGTTTTTTTATCTCTCAAATATGGTAAAAAATTCCCATCTGCATTTGGGTCTTTTGCAAAATTTATTTCAATTGGGTCAAGATCCTCCATTTTTGGTATGTTCCAAGGTTCTGAACCATTTGCAAGATAACCATCAGTCAATAACATAACAGGTGTCATATGGGTCAAGGCAACACGACAAGCTTCGAATGCAGCATAAAAGCAATCCCCAGGAGTTGCAGCTGCAATTACAGGCATTGGAGCCTCACCATTACGGCCATATAGCGCTTGATTTAAATCTGACTGTTCAGTCTTTGTAGGAAGACCT
>CAJWLO010000129.1 GCA_913043235.1 uncultured Fidelibacterota bacterium | reverse complement strand
ACTTTCAAAGGCAATATTGAACACTGGCTGGAACTGGATCTAGGTCTGGATCCCCAGGATGTATCCGTCATGGGTACATTAACCTTGCATGGAGTATCCCGGAAGATATCTGAATCAGTTACCATCGCCCGTGTCGGCGATCGTTTAAATGGCCTCGCCAGGTTTGAAGTGGCTCCAGCGGATTACGGTATTCAAATTCCTAAAATAGTTAGAAACAATATCGCCCGCATTATCGAGGTTACTGTGAATGTGAAATTGCAGAAGAAATGATCCGCTTTTTTCTTTTAATTTTCTTTAGTTTAACAACCATATTTTCTCAGGAAGAGTTATTAAATTTTCTTGATGATGGACCAAAAGAACCGCTGCCGGTACAAGCCACATTTAAGGCAACCCGGATTGTAAATTCACAATCCGTGGAATTACCGAGATTTAAAATATTGGAATTCATGGTTCAGCATCGGTTTGGTAAAGTAGAAAATGGTTTTTATGATCTGTTTGGCTTGGATGAGGCAGCGGTACATTATGACCTGAAATATGGGTTGCATGAAAGGCTGGCTTTTGGTCTGGGAAGAAGCTCCTGGAAGAAAACCTACGATATTATGGTGAAGACCAAATTGATGCGTCAGATGGAGGGGCTGGGGAAAACATCGCCTATCACAGTGGTACTATTCTTTAATATGGGTATTAACACACTCAGGAAAGACGCCATTGTAAAAGATAATTTTGCGAACCGTGTTAATTATCTACAACAATTGATTATAGGTCGAAAATTCAATGAAATGGTTTCACTGCAGGTATCTCCAACTTGGATCCATAAAAACCTGGTACCAACAAATCAAGATGAACATAACCTTTTTTCCACAAGTCTTGGTGGCAGAATCAAGGTCACTAAGCATTACACCGTAAGTGCCGATATATCTTTTCCTCTGGGCAGTCGTCCTGAAAATTATAAAAATGGATGGGGTCTTGGATTTAATATTGAAACCGGCGGTCATGTATTCCAGCTTATACTTACCAATGCTCAGGGCGGGTATGAAGGTGCCTATATTGAGGATGCCTACGGGTCTTTAAGTACGGGTGAAGTATACCTCGGTTTTAATATAACCCGGGTTTTTTCTTTATAAATCGTATGCATAGTTCTCCAATTTTATGAAATATGCCTTACATTGGCTGATTTTTCTATGGATTATGGTTATTATTCTCCCGGTTGGATGTGCAAGCAGCAGATTACTTCGTTACCATGATATTCCTGCTCCTGGGGGTAGCTATGCAGTAGGTACCAGGGTGTTTGAGTGGACTGATTCCAGCAGAACAGATATTTTTTCAGATAAGGAAGATGCACTGCGCAGGATCATGGTGCAATTCTGGTATCCTGCTGTAAAAAGGAATTCGGGAGAAAGATTTATTTATTTCCAAAATAATAAAATGATAGTAAATGAATTAGCGAATCACTACTCTGTGCCAAAATTTCTTCTAGCAGGTGTTATTAAAATTGAGACAAACTCATTTATAGATCTTGAACCATCCACAAATAAAGGTTCTTACCCTTTAGTGGTTTTTTCACATGGGAGAGGAGGATATAAACATCAAAATTCTATCCAGTGTGAAGAATTGGCCAGTCGTGGGTACGTGGTAGTGGCTGTGGGTCATACGTATGATTCCTTCATCACCATCTTTAGTGATGGTTCCACGGCGCTGTACCTATCGGAAAAATCCAGAAAAGCTGGCGAAGCCGCCAAACCCAAAATAACCACCGAACAGAAACTGGATTTACGAGTTGGCGACATCCAATTTGTTTTGGATCAGATTGATCATTTGCAAGGAAAAAATCCTTTGTTTGGAATCATTGATTTGGAGCGGGTGGGAATGTTCGGACAATCATTTGGCGGTGCCACAACTATTGCTACTGCCAGTACGGACAATCGTATTGATGCAGCAGCAGGTTTAGATGCTTGGTTTATACCATTAGCTGATACAATACTTCAAAAGGGAATGAAGATTCCTTTCCTACATTTAGGCCAAGATAAGTGGACAGGAATGCCAGAGAATTATATTAAAATGAAAACCTTGATGTATAATTCATCTGTTCCCTTCCACCATTATTCTGCTGCCAGAATGAAGCATTATGATTTTACAGATGGTCCTCAGTTTGCTGGTTCAGCAAAGGTCCTGATCCCATATTTTAGCTGGGAAGATAGATCAGAAATGAGAGCAATGCTTAATACGATGGTGGTTGTTTTCTTTGATTTTCACTTAAAAAAGATAAGTACAACATCTATTGAACAGGTAGCTGCGAGGTTCTCTAACATTTTATTAAACTAGTCCGTTTTCTTTTTTGTTTTGCGATACTGCTGCCAGTGGTTTGCTGGTTTTGCAGGTTCTTGATTACGTTTTCCTAGGATAATTGTTTCTATTTTTTTCAGTGTTTCAAGAAATTTCATTTTGGTACTTATAGCTTATAATTCTTCTGGTACGTAATTATAGTTCGAACGAGACGGCCGATCATAGTTTTTCTGCTGAGTACGTTCTGGCAGGACAACTTCCGGGTGCTCTATGGTTTCATATCTTACCTGGTTAAGGAGGTGACTGATGCAATTAACCCGGGCTTTTTTCTTGTTGTCTGATTCTACTACGTTCCATTGGGAAAATACTGTATCCGTATGCTCGAACATATTATCCTTAGCTTTAGAATAATCATCCCATCGAT
>CAJWLO010000128.1 GCA_913043235.1 uncultured Fidelibacterota bacterium | reverse complement strand
TTCCTCTAGTACCTACTTCTTTAGCAATAGATTGTGTCATACCAATTAATCCTGCCTTTGATGCGGAATAATTTGCCTGTCCAGGATTGCCAGTAATTCCAACAATGGAGGTAATATTAATAATCCTTCCGAATTTATTTTTCATCATGGATCTTATAGCGGCTTTCATGCCATAGAATGCACCTTTGAGATTAGTGTTTATTACCTGATCCCATTGTTTTTCACTCATCCTCATAAGTAATGCATCACGTGTAATACCAGCATTATTAATAAGAATATCTAATTTCCCATTATCTTTTAAGACAGTATTGATTGATTTTGAAAAAAGTTCGCCATTACTTATATCACAACAAATATAATCAGCAGACCCACCAGAAGTATTAATCTGATCTTTTAGATCTTTTATCTTATCTTCAGTACGAGCAATGCATACAACATGAGCTCCAGATTGTGCTAAGATTTTTGCTATTGTTCGGCCTATACCTTGGCTGGCACCAGTAACAATTGCAATTCTATTGGATAAGTCAAACAAAAAAGTTTTCCAGTTGATGAATTGACTCAATTCCACGACATTTTAATGATCGATCAATTCGCTTATTTATTCCTTGGAGAACTTTACCAGGTCCAATTTCTATAAATGATTGAATTCCAGAATCTTTCATACCTGATATTGATTTAGACCATTGCACAGGATTTTCCAATTGCCGTATAAGTGAATCTTTAATCTCATTACTATTAGTCACTGGTTTTGAATCAACATTTGTGTAAACAGGATAGTTTGTATCTGAAATTTCGAGAGAATTTAGGACTTCGGCAAGTTGTTCCCTTGCTGATGCCATAAGTGGGGAATGGAAAGCTCCACTTACATTTAATTCAATTGCCATACGTGCACCAGATTCTTTTGCTTTATTAATGACCCATTTTATTCCATCAGGAGTTCCTGATATAACTATCTGTCCAGGAGAATTAAAATTGGCTGCTTTAACGATTCCTTTACCTGTATAATCAGAGCATATTGATTCAATCATCTCATCATCTATTCCCACTATGGCTGCCATAGTACCTTTTTCAATCTGGCCTGCTTTAGCCATGAATTTTGCCCGATCACTTACTAATTTTAAACCTGTTTTAAACTCAAATGCCCCAGCGATTGTCAAAGCAGAATATTCACCAAGACTATGGCCTGCTAACGCATTAGGTTTGATTCCTTTATCCATCATTAGATGTCCTAGTATAACGGAAACAATATATATAGCGGGCTGGGTGTATTCAGTCTGTTTGAGTTTTTCTTCAGGACCTTGAAATACAATGGATTTAATATCACAATTCAATATCTCTTGGGCTGTATCAAAATATTTTTTCCCTAATTTTGTTTCATTATATAGATCTAAACCCATCCCAACTTTTTGCGATGCTTGCCCAGGAAATAACCAACCTAATTTGGTCATTCAGAACCCCATTTTATTAACATACTTCCCCATGTGAAGCCAGCACCAAAAGCTGATAAAAGAACATAGTCACCATTTTTAATTTGATTGTTATTATTTGCTTCATTTAAGGCAATAGGTATTGTACCAGCAGTAGTATTTCCATATTTATCAATATTTATTAATACTTTATCTTCAGAAATACCGCAACGTTCAGCAGCTACATCAATTATCCTCTTATTAGCCTGATGTGGAATGAATAATGCTATATCATCACCAGTCAGCTGATTACGATCTAATAATTGCTTTGATACCTCTGACATACCTCTTACAGCATATTTAAAAACAGTTTTCCCATCTTGTTTTATATAATGCAATCTATTCTTTACTGATTCTTTTGTTGATGGAATCCGACTTCCTCCACCGGGAACAATAAGGTATTTACCCCCAGAACCATCCATATGTAAAATAGAGTCAACTATTCCTAAATTATCACCAGTTGGTTCTAATATGACACCGCCACCCCCATCACCAAAGATAACGCAAGTATCTCTATCTTGAAAATCCAAAATAGATGTCATTGTATCTACACCGATCACCATTACTTTACTGTACTTACCTGAAGAAATGAAATTTGCTCCTGTCTCTAGACCATAAATAAATCCTGAGCAGGCCGCACTTAAATCAAATCCCCATGCATTTTTTGCATTAATATTTTTTTGAACTAAGGCAGCTGTGGATGGTGTAAAGTGATCTGGTGTTACTGTACCTACAATAATAAGATCTATCTCATTAGATGAGATGCCTCTTTGTTCAATTAGTGATTGCGCTATTCGGGTTGAAATATCTGAACTTGCTTCATCATCAGTGACCACATGTCTCTGCACTATTCCTGTTCTTGATTGAATCCATTCGTCTGAAGTATCAACAAGTTTTTCCAGATCAAAGTTCGTCATAACATTGTCTGGTGTACTTTGAGCTGTAGCAGTTATTCTTGCATTCATAGCAAATTATCTATAATAATGAATTATCTAAACACTATTTGAAATAGTGTTCAGACTACAGTAAAAATATTTATTCAATATAACTTATTAAGATGCAGATACAACTGGTCTGCCTCGATAGTAACCACAGTTGGGGCATGCTCTATGAGGCATTTTTTTTGAACCACATTGAGGGCAAGTGGTGGTTGCTACAAGTCCAGATTTGTAGTGTGTTCGTCTTTTGCGACCTCTTGATTTAGATTGTCGTCTTTTTGGCAGTGCCATGAATTCTCCTTAATCCTCTTTTACTTTAA
>CAJWLO010000127.1 GCA_913043235.1 uncultured Fidelibacterota bacterium | reverse complement strand
GGCCACTGGGCCGCTCACAAATATCGCCGCTGCGATCCTGCTGATGAAGGGGAATGGCCAGGCGGCTCTCATCCGAAAAATCGCCCGCAGGAACCTCTTGGACCTCAGGATTATGCATCTTCTCATCCTCCATGGCTAACTCAAGGACCTCTGGATCACGATCTGTATTGACGATGTGATCTTTTAGTTTTTCCTGCTGTCCGAACAAGGGTTTCACCTTGAGGTATGAACATATCCAAAATATCAACAGCTGAATTAAGCAGACCCCCCGGATTATCTCTCAAATCAATTATTAGGCTGGCCATATTTTTATCCAATAAATCTCTGAGTGTTTTTTTTACTTCTTTTGCTGAATTTTTTGAAAAACGTGTTAAACGTATATAGCCAGTCTGTTCATCCAGCATTCCAGAATAAAAAACATCATTTACTTTAATATCTTCACGAATTAGTGAATAATCAATCCATTCATTTTGACTAAATCTCTCAATGGTAAGAATGACATGCGTTCCTTTTTCTCCACGAATCATTTTTGCCGCTGCATCCATGGACATTTCGATTGTTTCTTTTCCATCAATTTTTATTACTCTATCTCCAGCAAGAATACCAGCATGTTTTGCAGGAGAATTTTCCATTGGCGATATCACTGTTAGAATATTATCTCGTTTCCCAATTTGAATACCAACGCCACCATATTTCCCTTTGGTTAGCATTTCTATTCCGTTACGTTCTTCATTTTCTAAGAAAACTGTATATGGGTCAAGATCCATGAGCATATTATCAATACTCATTTTTGTAAATGCATCAAGATCAATATCATCTACATAATTAGTAATCAGATACCGATAGACATCATTGATCAATGACAAATTTTTCTTTACCTTTTTATACTGATCTGGTTTTGATGCACCAATAAAAAAGAAGCAAATAGTAATAAGTGTTGGAAAGAAAATATAATTTTTAATTTTCATTATTATCTATATATTTTTTTATATCTGCCCATATTTGATTATGTATCTCATGTGGTGTTTCCATACCATCCAAAGTGATAAATCTATCCGGAAATAATTTTACAAGTTTTAGATATTGATTACGAACCTTTTCTTGGAATTCATAGCCAGCTTTTTCAAAGCGGTCAGGATGAATTGTAGACCGTCGTTTTATGCCCTCATCTGCGGTGACATCAATGAAAAATGTAAGATCAGGAGAGACACCAAAAGTAGCGAAATTATTTAATTCTATAAGCCATTTAATATTTAAGTTTCGGCCACCACCTTGATAGGCAAGAGTAGAATCTGAAAATCTGTCTGCAATGACAAATTTCCGTTTTTCCAGTGCAGGAATAATGATTTCATGGGTTAATTGTGCCCTGCTGGCTGTCATGAGAAGAGATTCTGTACGACCCGCCATTGTATCATCACGAACTTTTAACAGGATATCCCTTATTTCCTCCGATAATTGAGTTCCACCTGGTTCCCGTACCAAGGTAGAATCAATTCTTGCCTGTTCCAAACGTTCCAATAGGATTTTAACCTGTGTGGATTTTCCACAGCCATCGATACCTTCAAAGGAAATAAATAATGGTTTATTAGAAATAGACATTCTGATCATATTTACCTATAAGTATCACGCATTCTCCACGTGGTGTCTTGGCCGTAAAATACGATAATAACTCTGAAAGAGTTCCACGCTTTATCTCTTCATGAAGTTTTGTCAATTCTCGCGAAACGACAGCAGGGCGATCACCAAGTATTTCTAATAGATCTTTTAATGTACGCTTAAGTCTTTTTGGGCTTTCATATAAAATTATTGTAGCTTTTTCATCCTTGATATTTGATATGCGGGATTTTCGCCCTTTTTTTGGTGGTAGGAAACCTTCAAATATAAATCGATCTGTTGGGAGACCAGATGATATTAATGCAGCCAATGAAGCAGATACACCTGGTATGGATTCAATGGTGATATTTTCCTTGATTGCTACCCGGATCAATTTGTACGCAGGATCAGATATGCCAGGAGTGCCCGCATCGGAGATCACAGCAATGTCATTCCCATTGAGCAATTGATCAATAATAATTGGAATACGCGTAAACTTATTATGCTCATAATAGCTGATCATTGGTTTATGAATTTTATAGTGCGAAAAGAGTTTTTTTGAGTGGCGTGTATCTTCAGCAGCGACGAGTGACACTGACTGTAAAGTTTCAACGGCTCGAAAAGTAATATCACCAAGGTTGCCTATAGGTGTTGATACAATAAACAGGGTACCGGTTTCTACGGTCACATCAACAGCGATCCAGGGAATTTTTGATCATAGATATTCCCAGATCTATTTCATCCGTGGTGATATTGAGATGTGGTCTAAATCGGATTGTGTTTACCCCGGACCCAAGGATAATAGCGCCTTCCTCCATGATATTGTTTACTACAGTGTCTCGGGCATCAACATCAGGTAAATCAAATGCGCAAAATAATCCTCTTCCACGGGCGTTACTGACCAAAGGGTAATAATCTCTTTGCAGATTTTCCAGGTGCTTTAGTAAATAAGTTCCAGATTCAGCTGCTTTCTCAATTAGTTTCTCATTTTCAATAATTTCTAAATACATTGTGAAACGTACCATGTCAGCAAGGTTTCCTCCCCAGGTAGAATTAAGACGACTAGAAATATTGAAAACATTTTCATCTACCTCATCAATTCGAGTGCCACAAAATATCCCACAGCATTGGGTTTTTTTACCAAAAGCAATTATGTCAGGTATTGCTCCATCAAAATTCT
>CAJWLO010000126.1 GCA_913043235.1 uncultured Fidelibacterota bacterium | reverse complement strand
ACTTCCAATCCTCGGTCCGTTGCTATTTTTACAGATCAGCTTTTGGTTTTCAACCACATGCTTACTGTGGCCCTGAGACAGGAGTTAAAGACAAAGTTTCTTATGTCTTAAAACAAAATAACATCTTTTTTGTATTTACCACTCCATTATCATCTAAGCACCCTGCAAATAAATGGCTCTCTAAACACGGTGATGGAGTTAGAGACATTGCTGTTCGAGTAGAATGTGACAAAGAAGCCCATGATTCATGTGTGTCGCGTGGTGCTATAAGCGTAACGACTCCAATAGTTACAGAAGATGAAAATATCCAAATCTCATAAGTAAGATAGACCCTTTTTCCCGATATCGGTTCTCAAGTATTTATTCTCCCATGAAATTTTCTCGGTAATGTCATACGCATGATTAATAGCTGATTCCAAAGTATTACCCAATCCAGTAACACCCAAAACACGACCACCATTTGTTATAATTTTTGCATCTTGTTTTTTCGTTCCTGCATGAAATATGAATCCATTATCAAATACTTGTTCCAATCCAAAAATTTCATCACCCTTTGGATATGATTCTGGATACCCATTTGATGCTAGAACAATACAAACTGCAGATTTATTTTTCCATGAAATTGGTGGCATGCTTCCCAATGTACCGTTCACACTTCCCATCAGATATTCAAAAAGATCTGAATCCATTCTCATTAAGATTGGTTGACACTCAGGATCACCCATCCTAACATTATATTCAAGAACATATGGTTCACCATCCTTCAGCATTATGCCAGCATAAAGGAATCCCTTGAATGTAATTCCCTCATCCTTTAGAGATGAAATTGTTTTATCAATAATTTTTTCCTGTATTTTTTGAGAAATGCCTTTGTCTATGATTGGTGTTGGAGAATATGCTCCCATTCCACCAGTATTAGGTCCTTCATCATTATCGAATACTCTCTTGTGATCTTGACTTGTAGCCATTGGTATTGCAATTTTACCATCTGATAACGCAATATATGATGCTTCGATACCATCTATTCTTTCTTCGATTATTATTTTACTTCCTGCGTTACCAAATTTTTTATCAACCAACATCATATCTATGGATTTTTCAGCCTCAGTCTTATTATTACAAACAATCACGCCCTTGCCCGCTGCTAGACCATCAGCTTTTATTACAACATTATAACCAACCTGACTTACATATTCTTTTGCCTTTATTGGATCATCAAATACTTCAAATGCCGCGGTAGGAATGTTATTACGTTTCAAAAATTGTTTGGCCCAAATCTTACTAGACTCTAATTGCGCAGCCTTCTTTGTTGGCCCAAATACTTTCAAATCCTTTTCATTAAAAAAATCAACAATGCCCATTGCGAGTGGTGCTTCTGGGCCAACAACGGTGAAACAATCATTCTCAGAAGCAAATTTGGCTAGTTCGTCTAAATTATCCACAGGGATCTGTATATTGTTTAGCGTACCGCCATTACCTGGTGCATGAAAAACTCTATCAACGCTATCATTTTGACTTAATTTCCAACCAATCGCATGCTCTCGACCGCCGGAACCAACTACAAGAACATTAGCCAATATCTGAAACTTGTTTATGATCTATATATTCGAAGTCAAATGAATTCAATGAAATCATATTAAATCAAATAAGCGTGTTGTATGATTGATGACTTCGTCTCCGTTTGTCATGTAGCTTATTCATCGTTTGCTTAAATTCAGGCGGGGACCACACCGATCAAAGATTATTCATTTTTTAAAACAGAGAGAATTTTTGGTAGTATGGTAGCAGATGTATCTTGTATTGATAGATCCATATCATTTGACATCATTGTTTTCTCTGGATTAACCTCAATCAACGTGGCTCCATTTTGTTTTGCATAGATTGGCAATGTATTTGCAGGCGAAACGACAAGAGATGTGCCAGCTATAATCATAATATCACATCTACTAGCTTCTTCCATTGCATTTTTCCAAACATCTTGTGGTAGTGCTTCCCCAAACCAAACAACATCGGGTCTAAGTATATTTCCACATGTGCACTTGGGTGGAAGTGACTCAAAATTATCAGTTATGTTATCAGAAAAACTACAATGTGTACACTTGATACGAATTATACTACCATGTAATTCCAAAACATTCGTACTGCCTGAACGTTGATGAAGGCCATCAATATTTTGTGTCAGTACAACTACATCCCTGAATTTTTCCATATTGGCAATTGCAAAATGTCCCTCATTTGGTTTTGCTGATAGGATGTTTTTTCTTCTGTCCTCATACCATTCCCAAACTAGACTTGGATCATCAAAAAATATAATGGGAGCTTTGTATAAAGGTTTTATAGTCACAGCCATAACATCGTTAATTATAATGTATGGCAAATATATGTTTGCCTGGCTCTTTATTGAAGCAATAATGTCGGCTTTTATACCTGTGTCACTCTGTTCGAACAAAAGCCGTTTTAAACCAACACCAAATTCTGGAAACATTATTCTTTCACCTGGGTTTGTCATAACAACCATTAGCAGATTCTGCTTTGCAACTTCTTCATAGGTTTTTGTTAATCCTATCCCATCTTGCTTGTTGATTTTTAAGGGCACTACTGGGGAATAACCGTACATACTTTTTCCTCTATCTTAATTATGCGCTTGGATCAGTTTCTATCTTTGGTTTTCCAAATAATAAATCCTTCGCCAAAGTAGTTTCGGCGTCAATTAAATCATCGCACTCTTCTTCAAGCGGCTTTTTCAATGTAGCGCAAGGATCTTTTTTACCAAAGCAGCCGCCGATTTCACAAAGATCGTCGACCAGCTGAAATCCTAAGTAGGCGGCGCAGAGGGGAGTCA
>CAJWLO010000125.1 GCA_913043235.1 uncultured Fidelibacterota bacterium | reverse complement strand
CTAGTTCTTTTTTGTAAATTTCAATCCAGTCACTGAGTTTCACTGTAGAATCCCAATTCAAAAAATTATTGGCTATTTTTATATCAGCCAGTGTCTCAAGAGGTTCAATTACAGGAGAATTATTTATTCTAGGGGCATTTTTATTCAACATATCTGCTATTTCATTAACAGATACATTATTTCCTGAGCCAATATTAATAACATTATCTTCACTATGATCTATAGTCATACATACAATATTAGCATTAACTACGTCACCAACATATATAAAGTCTCTTCGCTGATTTCCATCTCCATTGATTGTTAGTGGTAATTCATTTAATAATTGGTTAGAAAATTTTCCTATTACCAGTGAATATGGCCCTAATAATGGCTGCCTTGGTCCAAACACATTAAAATAGCGCAATGAAAATGTTTCTATATCATAAATTTTTTCAAAAAGTTGGCAATATTGTTCTCCCATAACTTTATGTAGTCCATATGGGCTTACAGGGTTTAAATCTGAGTTTTCATTGGTGGGGAGGGTTTTTACATTACCATATACAGCAGATGATGAAGAAAAAATAAATCGTTTTATTCCCACCTCTTTACATGCAACAAGCATATTAAGCGTTCCATTTACATTTACTGAATGAAATTTTACAGGATTATCAATTGATGGCTGGACTCGTGGTAATGCAGCTAAATGAAACATACCATCTGCTCCATTTAGCATAGAAAAATCTGTCATTGTTGCTATATCTTCGTTTACAAAATTCAGATTATTATTTTCCCAATTTGAAAACACCTTGGATTCAATTCTTTGACGAGACTCATCATTTTCTAGATTATCAATAATCACCACATTATGCCCGTCTTTTAATAATCTGTCAACTAGATTACTGCCTATAAAACCGGCACCACCTGTAACAATATACTTCATTTATTGATTATTTTTTTAAAAACTATGACCTAGAAATTAATTTTTAATAAACTCTGCCTTTCCAAAAGCCAGCAGCGGGTAAAAGATTATAGGTAAAAAAATTAAGCCGATAGAAAAAATTAAATTTTTACCAAATAATCTAGAAACCTCAAACGCAGATAAAATATGTCCAATAGGAATAATTAAATAAATAATAAACCACCAAATTGGCTTATTTACAATCTTAGTATAGATAAATATGTTAAAAAATGGGACTAGTGCCTTCCATCCAGCCTGTCCTGCTTTACTAAAAATTTTAAACCAGGATATCCAAACAATTAAAATAGTAATGCTAGTAAATGACAAAAGTACGAGGGGGATAAGCCCAAGTTCCTCTTTCTTTTTCTTTTTTGATTTATTATTTCCAGATTCTTTATCTTCATTTGACTCGCTAATTATTTCTCCCTGTAAAGAGCCGACCATTTCCACCGTGAACTCTGCTGGAGGATTCATGTCCAATGTTATCTCACTATCATCGCTGGTCTCGTCAATTGTTTCACCTATGTTTCCTGCCATATCTTTATAATCAATAATTAATGGAATAACACCCTCTGAGTCTGATTCAGTAAAAATATGATAAAATGTATAAACGAGACTATCTTCATTCATAAGAATAGCTTCAGATGAATTAAGTAGAATATCAATATCACGAATCTTTTCAGATGACTTGAAAGTTAAAAAAACTGTATCCCCTTCAATTGCCAGAGATGAGTCATAAGGATTTGAAGTAAATAAACCAATTTCATCTAACTCAGGCTCTGTAGCATCTCGAATAATGGGCTTACCATCAGAGGCTTGCGTCAAAGGTGTTCCAGGGTTTCCAGCGAGGTCAGTATAACTTATTTCAAAATCAATAATGCCATCATCAGCCTCATCTGATGGATAGATATACATCCAACTTCTATCTAATCCTGCAGCTCCTTCATATATTTCTTCATTGATCTTAAAGATAGGCTTGTTAATTGATTCATTTGTATTGATCTGAAATGTAATTGAGTCACCAGGCATTGCCATTGTACGATCTAGCTCATTAGATGAGGTTATTTCTAGTGTAATTAGCTCTGGTAGTATCTGATCAACCGTAAGCACGCTATCGCTAACTGATCCAGTAACACTATTTCCCGCTCTATCCCAAACCTGCGCAATAAATTTTGCTTTCACACCTTCTTGAAAACCAGCCATATTCTCAAATACATCTGCAGGAACTGAGACCTGTTTCAAATCGTCAATATCACCTTTTTCTATGATAGCTTTTTCACCCAGATCATCAAATGAGTTACCATCATTAAAGCTAACCTTTAGTTGAATTCTTCCCTTTATGAGAGTTTCATCATCTAAAAGAGGAACTCCAACTGTCACATGCGTAGACAGGCTATTCCAATATCCTGGCACAACCTCTTGAGATAAAATTGTAGAATAGATTAAAAAAATTGTAGTTAAATATCTCATTTCCAATCTTTCAATAGTTCTGCAGCAATATCATGTTGTTCAATATCTTCTAATTTATTTGATTCTGATACCTTTTGCCCTAAAAGAATACTTAACATAGATATGGCTTCCTGTTTTTTATCATTGGCATACAATGCACGAGCTAGATAAACGGTTTGGCTTGGTGTGGCAGTACCAATTTCATAGGCTAATGATAAATAATTCAGTGCTTTATCATCACTAGGCCAAGACAATATAAAGGGAATGTAAGGAGATTTTAAATGTACAGCTCCGAGCATAAAATATCCTCCTCCATCACTATAGTTGGGGTCTATATCAATGATCTTGGTTGAATATTCTCGCATGGTGTTGGCGACACCTTCTTTTGCAGCTGATAGTATGCCATAAACCTCTGCCCAACTACCCAAGTTGACCAAATACCAGTAATAAGCACCAGCAGCAT
>CAJWLO010000124.1 GCA_913043235.1 uncultured Fidelibacterota bacterium | reverse complement strand
AGCGGGAGTACCAGGCTACAAACAATCCTACGAATTCAATTGGAATAATATTGAAACGATTGTGGATGAAGAAGGAGCTACCTTGTTTGGAATATGGGAATCCGCTTCTGCATATGATGCTTGGTTCATCGGTGATGATACAACTTTTTCAGGTATAATCTTTGAAGCTGAAAATGATGATGGGTTGTATATACCTGAAAATGAAAAAAGTGCTATTGATCAGTTTAATGGACATAATCAGTTTATGTTTGACCACGATTCAAAAAAAATTATATTAAGTTTATTTGGTAGTGCAGACCCAAATAAATCCTCTGCAAGAACTGGCTTTATTTATCCTTGGGCCCTTCGTCCTAAGCTAAAATCTAGGGAAGAACAATTTGATTATTATGATTATGGAATAGATCAGGAAGAATGGACAACCGATGATCCATACATGTATTACGGAGCAAATGTAGCCGAATCTTGGTTTAGTAGGACTTCGAATGGAATAGATACAGATTGGCAGGCTTCTACCGGATCAAGAGTAAATACGCACAATACAGAGACCAGTGTAGGAGACATATTTTATAATACACCCTTTTCTGATGAAGGAGATAGTTATCCTGCTTTGGCACATTCTGGATATTCAAACACTTGGCCAATAAGATTAAATGAAAATACAGGTTTAATGGAAAGTTTCTGGCCTGGTAGCTGGTCCCAGGATTATAACATTAATCTACCAGGATGCTCAAATTCCAGAAAGGATCCTGATTGTTGGGAAGAGATACCTGGTCGATTTATATCTGATATGGATGTTTATATGGAGTTTGATGATCGATGGTCACATAGAGCAAACAATGTTAACACAAACAATGAGTATGAACAAACTGGCTATCCAATGGGGATACGTGTCATGGCAACTGCTCATTCCTATGGTGTCTCATATGCTGAAGATATTATGTTTGTTACTGTAAAGGTAAGAAATGAAAGTGGAGATTGGTGTGCAAAAGATGAAAACGGAAATGCTCTGTATGATGATGATGGTAATCAATTATGTGGAGAAGCAATGATTATGCCCGATGGTACAAAGCTCAATCGTGGAAAAGGTTTTGATTATAAGGGGATGACGCTGGGATTTTATATGGATGCAGATGTGTTAGTAGGAGATATTAATGGATATAATTCGGGATTGCATACTAATGACGACGATTTTATGAAATACTATTGGGAAAGTTTTGAAGTTAATAATGAAAGAATGTTGATTAGCATGGCTATGATTGGTGATCATGACGGGATTTCTGCTGTTCCAGGATATCCATTGGATACTGAAGATGTGCCCGTTCCAGGATCAAATTTTGGTGTTGTTGCTACCCAGCTTCTTGATTCACCCAGGGCAACAGTAAATATTGATCTAGATCAGGATGGAACCATAGATATATTCCCTGGTGAACCACTTAAAATGACAGATTGGCATTGGGTTGACTGGTATGCAAGGCCTGGTGTTATTCAACCTGAAGGAAACCAGGCGAGTTGCCTGGCAGGAGACCCAGGTTGTCCAGTTGCTCGTAATAAAGAGGAGATACTATATAAGTTAATGACAGGCGATACAACCAACCTGACCGAAGGCGAAAAAGCATGGCATTTTCACACTTCCAATCCTGGAACAGATCTCCCATCTGATTTGAATCCCCATTTTGATTCTGTAGAAGGCTTGAAACAGGAACCTGTTTATCTAAGAGATCCTCCAGGGCTGGATTGTGTGTTGATTCTCAGCTGTGGTCCTTTTGACCTTCCTGTTGGTAGAGAAGTTCCATTTTCTTTCTGCATTATCTATGGTCAGACTGAAGATGATCTTATCAATAATGCCCGTTTTGCGCAGGTAATGTATAATTCTAAATATCAGGGATTTACTCCGCCTTCGCGACCTAAAGTTTATACTGAAACAGGGCAGGGGGAAGTACGGTTGTTTTGGAATAATCATGCTGAAAATTCCAGAGATGTTGTTACTGGGTATGCTGATTTCGAAGGGTATAAGATTTACAAAAGTCTGGATGGTGGAAAAACATGGGGTAACGCGGATGATATGATATTTGATAACGATGGTATTTTTGTTGGTTGGCGCCCCTACCAGCAGTTTGACCTTTCTGCTGAACAAGATTCGCTTCATTGTGCGTATACAAATAACAATAATTGTGACAGGAGAGAGCGGAGGGGGCATAGTATTAGTGGACAAGACCCTTATTTCCCTTGGTTCAATTTGGGTGATGATACTGGATTTGAAGAAATAAGTTTGGATGAGCCAGCAATAATTAGCGGAGATACCATGCATTACATGTTCATTGATCAAAATGTAGTAAATGGAATTGAATATACCTATAGCGTTGTTGCTTATGATATGGGTGTTGAGCCACCATTTATTACTCGCTTTCAAGATTTAGGGAATGGGCAATTTGAAGCAATAGTTGATACTAATTATTCAAACCCTGATCAATGGGCCAATCCCGAAGGATATGCGGCAATAGAAAATTCAAAAGGTACAACAGTTCTAGATCGTAACTTTGTAAAAGTATATCCAGGAGTATTACCGAAGGATAATCTTAGGCAGGTGGGGGTTGTCCCTAACCCTTATATCGTACGTTCAGGGTTTAATGAATCTGAGTACATAAGGCAAATCCGATTTACTAATCTTCCTGAAAAATGTGAAATAAAAATCTACACAATTACAGGAGAATATGTTAATACTGTTAGCCATAATAATCCAGAATCTGGAAATGAATGGTGGGATATGAGAACAATCAATAATCAGGAATTGGCACCTGGATTATATCTCTTTTATGTAAACCAAAAGGATGATTCTGGAAATACCATTGATACAGCAGTTGGCAAATTTGCGGTAATACGATG
>CAJWLO010000123.1 GCA_913043235.1 uncultured Fidelibacterota bacterium | reverse complement strand
CAATGATTCAGCTGGATGATGGTGATTTAGTAATTGCCGGTAGTGCTACATCAATCTATCTTATGCGCATTGACCCTACCCTAATACAAGATAGTCGGTAATATATCAAAATATTATTACCGTAGGGTGAAGTTTTCCAACACGAAGAATTGATCAGCCCCGGTCACCCGGGGTTTTTTGTTTGTGGGAGGATGGGTAGATTTGTATATAACTAGGAGTCTATAATGAAAAAAATAATATTTAGTATACTTGCAATGTTATTATTTAGTTGCGCCTCTCATCAGGAAAATAAATTTATGGATATTTATCAATCAGAGTTATGTGATAAATATTCACTATATGCTAATAATAAAGATTTAAATGGCATTTTATCTCTTTATACTGATGATGCTGTAATTAATGGTAATGCAGTAGGTCCAATTATTGGGAAAGAGGCAATCAAAAGTGATTTTATAAACTGGTTTGAAAATGCGGATTCTATTGATCATAGTGCGACCGTTATTTCAGCAAATGTTTTTGGAAATAAAGCATTTGTATATGGGAGATGGGAACTCAGCCAAATTTCAAAAGATGGTAAAAGAAGCGACCTCAAGGGAAATTGGATGAATCATAGTGAAAAAATTGGTAATACTTGGAAGATGAAAATTGATCTATGGAATGATGCTGAATTTTATGAATTGAGAGATCAAAATATGGATTACATATCTATACAAGATAAATCTATGCTACCTGAAAATGTTTCTCCGGAAGTATACACAGTTCTTGTGGATAATGATTATGTAAAGGTTTTAGATGTCAAATTTAAATCAGGACAAAGTGATAATATGCATCATCATAATGTTTTTACAGGTTATGTAGTAACCGGAGGAAAAATGCTAAATACCTATCCTGATGGCACCACAAGAACAATGGAAATACCAAATGGCATGGCCATTCACAGAGATTTCGAAACGGTACACCAAGTTAAAAATATAGGAGATAGCGATATACATATTATTCTTGTCGAACATAAGAATATAAAACCGACTACCAATTAATTATTTCTTTAATAATCATCAAGCCTCGGCCGCCCAGAGTTTTTTGTTTGTGGGAGGATGGGTAGATTTGATAAATACTGTTATTAAATATTGAATTAAAAGATGAAAGCACAATTCCTCGGACATGTTGTATTCTATGTTGAAGATATGGAAAAGTCCCTTTATTTTTATAATAAGTTAATAGGTTTTAAGATTGTTGGTTCTTTCAATAAGCCTTTCAAAGCAACAGCATTATCCGCTGGAAGAACACACCATGAATTATTACTAATTGAAATAGGTAAAGCCCCAAAACCACCAAAAGGAACCAGATTAGGTTTATATCATATTGGCATCAAGGTTGGGGACTCCCTTAATGAATTATCATCAGTGAAAAAAGAACTTATAAATGCTAGAATTAATATAACTGGAATGTCTGACCATACTGTGAGTCAAAGTATTTATATAGAAGACCCTGATGGTAACGAAGTAGAATTATATGTTGATGATAATAGTATTAACTGGAAAGAAGAACCAGAATTAGTAATGTCTCCTATAAAACCACTTTATCTAAAGGATTAACCAAGCCTCACATTCGTGGGGTTTTTTGTTTGTGGGAGGATGGGTAGATTTGGTCTCACCATGAAAAAAGTATACATATTCTTACTTATTATTACCACGTTTGGGTTTGGGAACCAGAATCAGACAAACCGTAAATCATTTACTTCATAAAACAGAGAGATCAAATAAATATGGGATCATTTAAGAATAAAACAGTATTAATCACCGGTGGTAGTCGTGGGATTGGGAAAGCCATAGGATTAAGATTGGCACGAGAAGGCGCCAATATAGTGATTGCAGCAAAAACGGTTGAACCGCACCCAAAACTTCCCGGTACAATATATACTGCCGCAGAAGAAATGGAGGCGGCGGGTGGAAAAGGCTTTGGTGTCTGTACGGATATTCGTTTTGAAGAACAAGTTCAATCAGCAGTAGACACCACCGTGGATAAATTTGGTGGTATTGATATTTTGGTCAATAATGCCAGTGCCATTCAATTGACCAATACGATGGATACACAAATGAAACGTTATGATCTGATGCACCAAGTGAATGGTCGCGGTACATTTCTCGCTTCCAAACTTTGCATCCCCCATTTAGAAAATGCTGAAAATCCCCATATTTTGAATATATCGCCACCGTTGAATTTGGAGACAAAATGGTTCGCACCTCATGTGGCTTACACCATGTCCAAATTTAGTATGAGTATGTGTGTGCTTGGAATGGCCGGCGAATTGAAAAAGAAAAAAATTGCCGTCAATGCATTGTGGCCCAAAACAACCATTCAAACAGCGGCTATCCAAAATTTGCTTGGAGGCGATGAATTAATGAATAAATCCCGAAAACCAGATATTATGGCTGACGCTGCTTTTACCATTTTCAGTCGAGATAGTCAATTATGCACAGGAAATTTTTTCGTGGATGAAGAGGTGTTAAGGTCCCAAGGGGTGACAGACTTTAGCCAATACGCAAATGTGCCTGAAGCTGAATTGGCACCAGACTTTTTTGTATAAAGATTTATAAGAATTAGCAATCAAATTCAGGAAGACTAAGAAGATGGTACTCTTAAAATAACCCCCACCCAAAGTGATGGGATGAAATGAAAAGATGAAAAAGACACTCTATATTACCCTAACAATAATTTTATTGATGGTAATAGCCTTCTTCATATATCAACTTTTCATTTTATTTTTTACATCCAAAATATCATATCTAATAGCAATTGCAGTAATATCAATTATAGGGGGCTATGGGTTAGGGGAGACATGGTGGCAATTTGTCTATGTTCAAAGAAGGCATAGAAAATTCATCAAAGACGATGCCACAAAAAAATAAAAGCTCGGTTAATTAGTTCAACATCAAGCCCCACATTCGTGGGGTTTTTTGTTACTGGGAGGATGGGTAGATTTGG
>CAJWLO010000122.1 GCA_913043235.1 uncultured Fidelibacterota bacterium | reverse complement strand
GAAGGTCTCTATAGCTACTATGATAGCCTTGGAACGTTAACACGCACTGAAACCTACAAGAAAAGTATTCTAGAGGGAGTTACAAGCGACTTTAACGAAAATGGAGCTTTAATAAAAACTACGGATTATAAAAAAGGTATTGTCACAGGTTTTGTAAAAGAATATCTAGAAGGAGTGGTCCTCTTAGAACAAAAATCAATTAAAAAAGATAGTTTAGACGGTGAATGGACAAGCTGGTATGATAATGGTACGCAAAAAGTTGTTCGACTATATAAAAATGGGACACCGATCGGCAACTGGATATTTAATGATGAAAAAGGTGCATGGATGCGAGAAGAACAATACAAAAAGGGACTTGCTCATGGTATTTGGTCATTTTATGATAACGCAAATGATAAGGTTTTTCAGTACTATACAGAGGGAAAACTGATTGCCGAATATACAGAAGCCAAATGGCCCAATGGACAGATCAAGGAAGTCCCTTCATTTAAAAATGGCTTACCTGATGGAACCTGGATTGGTTATTGGGCAGATGGTTCAACACGATATACTATAGAATATAAAAAGGGTGATAAAGATGGCGATGAACTGCGGTATGATTCAACGGGTGTTCTGATTTTTGAAGTTAAATATAGTAAAGGAATTCGTAACGGGATTGAGAAAGAATACTATAGCAATGGACAATTGAAACGTAGTGCGAAATACAAAGATAATAAACTAAATGGAACAACAGAGCATTTTGATTCTTCAGGTGTGAAATTAGAAACAATAGCCTACAAAGATAGTTTGAGGGATGGTAAAACGACTATATGGTGGCCTAATGGCGAGCCCCATAAGCGTCTCACGTATGAAAAAGGAATATTAGATGGTGAATATGAAGAATGGTTTCCTAATGGCAAACGTTATACGCGCTTTAATTATAAAACAGGAATATTAGACGGTGAATATGAGGAATGGGATAGCTTAGGAACAGATATAGTTAAAGGAGATTATGTACAGGGAAAACGGGACAAAAAGTGGCTATACTATGATAGTGCAGGACGTCGAGATAAATTTCTTTTCTTCAAGATGGATTCCGTAATAACAGATTATGAATTCAAGTATTATCCAAATTGGCAGATTGTTGAAGAGCCAGGATTTAATGACCAAGGTTTATTTGATGGAAAATGGGAGTCTTTTTATATTGATGGAGTAACATCAAAAACATATCAATACGATGAAAATAAAAAAGAGGCGGCATGGGAGTCATTCTATCAAGATGGACGGCGTGACAACTATACTTTCTATAATCAAGATACCTTAATCACAGATTATGATTTTAAATACTATGCGAACTTACAGATCATGGAAGAGCCGCGATTCAGTAAAGATGGACTTTTTGATGGGAAATGGGAAGCATTTTATCAAGATGGAGAAACCAAAAAAACGTTCAGTTATGACAGAAATAAAAAAGATAAGATCTGGTTCTCTTACTACAATGATGGTAGGCGTCAAAATTATACTTACTATAATCAAAATACATTGGTTACGGACTACGATTTTAAATATTACGATAATCTAAAGATCATTAATAAACCTGACTATTATGATTTTAAATATTATATGAACCTTGAAGTGGTCGAAAAACCACGAAATGATAATTTGCAAATTGTAGAAGAACCCAAATTTAGTAATCAAGGACTTTTTGATGGAAAATGGGAGTCTTTCTTTGAAAATGGCGACCCTTGGAGAACTTTTTACTATGATGAAGGAAATAAGACCAAATTATGGACAGTATATTATGATTCCACTGGCACAAGACATTCTGAAACCATTTACGAAAATGATTTAAAAGAAGGTATGTACTATCAATGGTATGAAACAGTAAAAGAAGACTCTAAAGAAGAGGGGTTATATGTTGAAGATAAAAAACATGAGATATGGTCATACTGGAATAATTTTGCAGAAAAAAGATTAGAAGTCTGGGAATTAGGCGTACTTCTACACTCTTATAAATATGAATATTACGATAATGGCCAAGTTAAAGAAGAACCATCTTACGTTAATGGAAAAATGCATGGAGACTGGGTTCGCTACTTTCCCAATGGTAATATTAAGGGAACGCGAGTATATAGAGAGAATCTAAAGGAAGGCTTATGGATGGAATATCACCGAAACCCACCTGGCAAGAGTGATGATCTTCTTGCATGGCAGGGAAAATATATCGCGGATAAACGTGAGGGTAAATGGGAATGGTTTTGGTTGAATACAAATCTACAAAGATTAGAAATTTTCAAAAATGATGAAATTACATTACAAGAATGTTATGAAAGAGATGGTAGTGGACGACAAAGAGAATGCCGTGAAGTTAGGTAATAACTATAGTTTGATTTTTAAAGTGTAGAGAAATAACGTTTAGCCTCAGTCATTACTTTTCCTGATAGCAAGGCAGAACCTATAACCGTAGGAATGGCCATCACAGCGTACATCCCATCAATCAAATTAATTACAACTTCAATTGTAATCATCGCCCCTAAAACAATTGTTACAATATAAAAACATCGATAATAAAATATGCTTTTACTTCCAAATAGATATCCACTACACTTGCTTCCATAGTAGGAATAACTCATCATAGTAGAAATACTAAATGTAAGTACTGCCGATAACAATAGAAACTTCCCAAAACCTCCTAATTCCTTGATAAATGCAGTTGTGGTCATTGTTACACCATTTAGACCTTCTTGCTCCCAAACACCTGAAACCAAAATCACCATTGCTGTAATCGTACATACAACGATAGTATCAATAAATGGTTCAATCATGGCAACCAATCCTTCTCTAACAGGTTCTTTGGTTTTAGCAGCACCGTGAGCCATATCTGATGTCCCAAGCCCTGCTTCATTTGAAAAAAGAGCACGCCTAACGCCCGCTATGATTACGGAACCCACAGCTCCACCCATAACTGCATCTCCAGTAAAAGCATCATATATAATTAATCCAAATAAAGATGGAATTTCAGATAAGTGATTAAAAATCACCAATAA
>CAJWLO010000121.1 GCA_913043235.1 uncultured Fidelibacterota bacterium | reverse complement strand
TACGTAATGGCAGGTATGCTGTTTATGACTGCGTGTATTGCATTTCAATCCAGAATCGTTGAGAAAGTGGATGATCAAAAGGCAATTCTTTTGGGCGTTTCTATCGGTACCGCTGTGATGTGTGCTATCATAATTATATTGGAAGGTCCCGGTCGTGGTCTTCCGTTGCTAGTGCCGCCAGTAATAGCCACAGGAGCATTAGCCGTACTTAGTTTTTGGTCACGTTCGAAACTGAACTAAGATAGCTTAGGTCACATCCTGAGCATTAATTGACCACCTACACATCAACTACACGCGCGCACGAGGCAATTTATTAGGGGCCCATATAGGTGTGGCCGATTATTGCCTATAATCTAGTAGCACTTAATAACAATAGATTTTGCTTTAATTGACCGTTATTCTTCAGTTAATAGCAATTTCTATAGACCAGAAATAGTCTATTAAAATAGCTTAAATCGGACTGAAAATACGTGTGTTGGAGGTCAAATTAAACCTCTGGATACCATAATTTTATAAATTATATCAATAAATTATGTGTATTAACAAATTATCCAATTATTGTAAAAAAATTCCCCCCACCATATCACCCAACAACTTTAACAGTTTTATGAGCACTATTAGTCTCTAATACGATTAAGAACAAAATAGTAACAAAAATACCACAAAGTAGGATAATCAAGAACTAGTTTAGTGAGTGGATTGGATGGTAGTGTTTCGATGAAAATAACTGTTTCTATTACCGTCCTAAATGCTTTCGAATGAAATTGATTACAACAGTTTGGGCATTGTCGGAGTATTGGGTAAGTTGTTCTGGAGATGCCTCCACTTGATCTCCTTTCAGTCTATTAAGCAATGCCACACATACAATAGCTCCAGGGATTCCTGCACGATTACAGAAAGCGGCAAATTCCGTCGATTCCATTTCAATATTGCGGACACCAGCCTGATCATGGATTTTTTGCAGGAATTCCATTCTATCTTGGATGGAATACGGAGGTTTGAGGGCTCCATCTCTCCTTCCCTGACCTTCATAAAAGTCATCCGTTCCCATGGTGTTGCCAATGACCGTTTCAATACCTTCGCTTGCAGCCAAGAGATCTAGTGCCAATGGCCCATTCAGTTGGGTTGGGAAAGTATGATCTTCGCCCAACATGGTTTTTGTATGTGTCGGTTCTAGTTTTGCGTTGATTGCATTTTCTGTAATAACCACAGTCCCTCCTTCAACTCCAACTCCACCAGAGGTCCCAATTCGGATGAATTTAACATCGGTACAACCTGAGTAATCCAATAATTTTGTCACTTCATGAAGAAAAATGGATAGGGACGGCATTCCCATTCCATGGGAAATGGATAGGATCGGCCCCACTACAAACATATGACAGCGCTCTGTTTTTCCAATTGCCTGAATTCCTCCCTCAGATTTTGGGATACCTAGTTCGACGGCAGCCTTATTACCAAAAGTCATGGCTCTCTCAGGACTCCCTCCCATGCAAACATATTTCACACCACCAAACATTTCCTGTAACTGATGGAGCCGTTGCGGAGTTTTTTTCAACCCTAAATGATAGAGAGAATCCTCATCTGAATCTAAAAACTCATTATTTCTTGCTTCTATTTTGATCATGGACATCGTTTAAATATGTATTTCTTAAGACATGTATATTGTTCATCTGAAACCTGACCAACCTGATGCTCTGTCTATAAGAATAGATGAAGGGGAGTGGGGCACAAAACGGGCATCAAATTCTATATGGTCTTCCTATCAACCTACACGGCTTCTTCTTTCTTTTCAAGTAGTCCATCAGGACACCCAAACACCATCCATTCCTAAGGGAAAATATTTTGGGGGTGAACAAAGAATATATAATGATTTATTTATACCCTTAAAGTGTTATGCTTTTTCTTTAGTTTCAATAGCTCAATAATTTTGCAAAATTTCGAATGAGCTTTTCATTATCAAACCTCAATCTAAAAAAAAATGTCTACCAATAATTCTTCATAGTCAAATATACTCCAAGTAAACTCACCACCTTTAATTAAAAGAATGTGTATTTTGTTTGGAGTATATTTGACTATGAAGAATTAGTGATGGTTTAAAAAAATATGATAAATCAACCACGTAGAGGTTCTATAGAAGACGCCGGGAGTTGTACTGAGATTTTAAATAAATGGATTGAAACAACAATGTGGATGCCTAGACTTTATTCTAAAAATGAACTTTTAAAAATGATGGAGGAAGCTATCCCTTACAGAGAATTGTGGATAATTGGGAGTCCTGCTTCAGCTTATGTTTCATTTAATAAGGATCTTTTGCAGGTTGTAGCATTGTATTCAGATAAGCCAGGAAGAGGTTATGGTAAAGTTCTTCTTGATAGAGTCAAAGAAGGGAGAGAATATATCCAACTTTGGTCTCATAGTGCAAATGAGTCGGCTCATCGTTTTTATAATCGTGAGGGGTTTAAAGAGGCAGCTTACAAAAAAACAGGTGATGATGGAATTCCAGAAATTCAATTTGAATGGTATTCAGACAGATAAAATATTTTTAATTCATTTTTCCAAGTCATGATTCAGAACTGAAAATGACTGGACATCTAAATAATAATGAATACTTACTTCATTTTTCAGTTATAATTACGATTATTATTGTTCTTTGTACAATGCCTATTGAAATCAAATCGAGTTCTAAGCATAGGGTCATTGTTAACTTTGATGACCCAATTAATCCTGTTGAATGGATGGTGGTTAACGATAATGTGATGGGTGGTGTCTCCCGTTCAAAATTTAGTATTAATCATGAAGGATACATGGTATTTAATGGGAATGTTTCACTTGACTATGGGGGCGGTTTTGCTTCTGTTAGATCATCCTATGAAAATTGGGGAATCGGAAAGTTTGACGGCTTTGTCATAAAGGTTTTGGGTGATGGGAAAAAATACCAGTTCCGATGCAGAATGGGTAATAATTTTAGTGGAGTGGCCTATCGTCATTATTTTCAGACAAATAATGAAAATTGGCAGGAAATTCGTCTGCCTTTCAGCAAAT
>CAJWLO010000120.1 GCA_913043235.1 uncultured Fidelibacterota bacterium | reverse complement strand
TCCCCTCAGGAAATTCAGGTGTTACGCCGAAACGTCCGTTACATTGATCGAGATCACCTGATCCTTCAAGGTATTCAAAATCCTGCGTAAACGCCCCCATTGTAATAGGTCTATCGGTATGAGAATTGCCGTGTCCGGGCCCACCAGCTAATTGAGTTATTTTTGTTGGGCGTCCAGAGTCAGCTACAGATTTCAATTTCCAGCTTGGCGTGATTACTTTGATAGCGCTTGTAGCATCATTTGCATCGGTATAGGCATATCGCGCATAAACTGGAAATCCATCAGAGGCCCAACCTACAAGGGTCATATTTTGATCTTTGCCTAATAGATCCATCAATAACTCTGGCATACCGTGATAATGATATGCACCGGAAGGCTGTACATGCGCATGATTCATATCATCTCCAAAATTGAAAGTATTGTGACCTAATGCTTCAATACTCCATCTCCCGCTACCCATGGCTAAAGAGCATCTACCCGAATCATCGCATCTTCCAGCTGTCGCAGGATCGAATTTGACACTATTGATCGCATAAGCAATCACGCTTCTTGGTCCACCTACTGAAGCACCTGATTCAGAAACTATATCAGGAAAAAGAGTGAATGCTGCATTGACATTTTGCTCACTGATCGTATTGGGATTATGAGGATTAGGAAATGTTCCTACTTCGTGATTTGGGATACCGTTACCAGAAAGAATCCTATTTGTGCCATCTGATGTCCAAGAAAATATACTATAGGCCTTTACCGATTCATCATTGTTGTATATTTTTTCATTAATATCCACAAGAATGTTTTCAGTATTATATAATACCTCCTCTGGCATTGTTGAGGCTTTGTCATCATTGGGTTCCTGGCATCCCATGATCAGAATCAGATTAATTATAAAAAATGGGTTTTTGTATCGCTTCATTATTTCAACAGCACCATCTTCTTAGTGCTAATATATTCCCCAGCCTGTATTTGGTATAGATAAATACCTGCACTCACTGGTTTTCCATAATCATCCGTGGTATTCCATATTATTGATTTATAACCAGCATCTTGTGTCTGGTTAATCAAGGTTTTTACTTTCCTACCCAGCATATCATATATGGTAATATTCACCAGATTGTTTTCTGGTAAATCATAGCGAAGTGATGTTGTTGGATTGAACGGATTGGGGTAGTTTTGGTGTAAAATAAATTTGTTAGGTAAAGAATTATTTTCAACTAAACTCAAATTTGGAATCGAATAATGCCAGATTTGAGCGGGCCAGTTTATTGGAAACCAACCTGGATTTGACAAATCATTTCCTGCAGAACAATCATATGTTTGATCATAAAAATCAAGATATATAACAAGATCATTTTCATAATTATCAAGTTCTATTGAAAATAATTGTATGGTCTGCTCTTCATGTCCAGCTCCAGTAGGCTCAACCTCATACAAATGAAATTTCCCATCTAGATTTAGGGCAAAAGATGCACATTCGTTGTCACTCATTGATCCTGGCGGACCTGGGTCTACACCTGAAATATTCACCTTTTCTAAACACCATGTAGTACTGAATAAAATATCATCAACCCCATCATTATTTAAATCTTTGATAAAAACACCATTTCCTGGTGAGTTAAAATCCTTATTATCACCTTCAAAAAAGGCATCGTCAGTTATGTCAATTAAAGTATCTCCCATGAAATCATACAGTCGCAGTTCTGCTTGAGGAAGACTGTCAATAGGTATAGTTGCATAATCTATATTGTTATCATAAAACGCATTCCACATAAGAATCTCATCATCACCATTTGAATCATAATCTAATGGAGTAAGGGATTCTTCGTCTCCTACCATAGTTAGAACACCATAAAGCGCAGGAATAGAAATTATGTGTATAGATGAATCGAAATTTATTCCATTATCATTCCCTAAATAAGCAAAGATATCAATTGTAACAGAATCTTGATTTTCTAATAAAGTTGAAACGATCATATCATTCCAACCATCACCATTCAAATCAGCAGTTTTCCATTCAAAAACTTTACTTTCAGAAAATTGAGGCAAAGGATTAATTATATCAAGTGTATCAAAATTTTGAATGTCTTCATTGTATGATAAAATAGCGATGTTAGTTTCTCCAGTATTTGTAAAATAATAGCTTGCAAGTATTTCATCTACCCCATCATTATTTACATCAAATACATCTTGACGAAATCCCTCAATCCAAAAAGACTCTTGCGTAGGTAAAGAGCTATCTAATGTGTCTTGCAGAAATTCTCCCGTTGAAGTGCCAAGGTAAAAGAAATCTTGTTCTATACAATCTAAGTCTGGAAGCATCCAATCTGGACCATGATAGCTCCCCGTACTAAAATATATATCGATAAATTCATCATTATTAAAATATCCTGCAGAAATACCCCCATGTGATCCACATTGTGTATAAATACTATCAAGGATAAACACATTATCGCTATCTTCATTATATACATTTTTAAAAACACCTAAACCTTGAAAACCTGTGTGCCAATCCTCATATACTTTCGCTATAAAATCATTATCACCATCATTATCAATATCAATTTCTAGTTGATGCTGCCCCCATTGAATATTGCAGTTATCTGTATCGCTATTTAGAATGCCAGTTCCATTACAAACTTGACCCCAAGCCTGTTGGATAAATCTATTATCTTCTTCAACAGGGTACCAAATAAGAGGGTTGATACCTTGACTAAATAATGTTGAGGTAATTATGATAAGTGTAAATAGATATTTCATTGCAACCTTTCCAATAGTTTCTGCATAACAAATATAATTAGTAGTAGTCCTAAATGTCTAGAAACAAAAAACCCCACGAATGGGTGTGTCCACTTTTGATAAACTATGACAAAGTTTGATTAAAGCTGACAAACAAAAAGCCCCGTGTTAAACGGGGCTTTTACTCAGAGATAGTTGGTATTCTCTATAGTCGGGGTGGAGAGATTCGAACTCCCGACCCCCTGCTCCCAAAGCGTGGGTCAGTTGAGTGTTTTATTCTCGACAATTGTTCCACAATCTAAATCATTTCCCACACAAATGG
>CAJWLO010000119.1 GCA_913043235.1 uncultured Fidelibacterota bacterium | reverse complement strand
TGGCGCACATGGAATTAGTCAGGCCCTGCTCGGGCCCCAGCCAAGATCGTAGGTCCACCTTTCCGGGTAGTTTCCCTCAGGCATTTGTTTGGAATCAGGTGGTTCACAATAGGTTGCCAATTGAGATTTTAAAATGCTGATCGCCTCAGAACGGCGCCAGTCGGATTGGAGAAGTGTTTTGTAAAGCGCCTGGATACCGCGGCTTTCGATATAGTGAGTGGCAAGACCCAATCCATGCATCATCTGACCGGAAATCCGCGCCCCGGTCAAAAGCAACCAAAGCGCTGTCGGGCGGGGAAGTTTGTTAAAAATATAACCACTACCGACATCCGGGAAAAAGCCAATAAAGACCTCCGGCATTGCAAATTTGACAGCATTGCTGACAACCGTAAAGTCACCGTGAAGCGCAAGCCCTGCCCCGCCGCCCATACAAATGCCATCAATCAGAGAAATTATACATTTTGGATAATCTGCAATCTCATGGTTCAGATTATATGATGGTACAAAGAGTTTTAACGACCCGTGACTTAATTTCTGCCAGGAAAGCCATGATTGGTAGTGGGTTTTTTGTATTTTTTCAGTTTTCTTTATTTTTACTTGCGGGTTCATTAATCTATTCTTTTATGGGTGGAATTTCGATTGAAAAGGACAGGGAATTTTCGACATTTATTGTAGAATATTTACCTATTGGACTAAGAGGGATACTCTTAGCAGGTATACTGTCAGCTGCTATGTCAACGCTCAGTTCTTCTATAAACTCATTGGCTTCATCTACCATTAATGATTGGTTTGGGGGAGATGCAACTGTTCAGAAGTCTCAGATCGTCAGTCTAATCTGGGCTGCAATTCTTATTGGTATTGCATTAGTGTTTGACGAAGGTGATACTGCTATTGTTGTTATGGGTCTTCAGATTGCATCTTTTACCTATGGTGGCCTTTTGGGTCTTTTTCTTTTGTCCAAATTAGATAGACCATTTCGAACTGAAAGTTTAATCTTAGGCCTTATTTTAAGTTTTTTAATTGTTTTTTATCTAAAACAGATTGGTTTGGCATGGACATGGTTTATCCTTATCTCTGTATCGGTGAATATTTTAGTTGCAATTGTTTCAGACAGGATTTTTGAATTAATCACATAAAACTTTACCTGGGCGGGATTAAAGCTATTTGACATATAACAGTTTTCTTGTTTCAATGATTTGATTATTTGATTTTAAAGAGTAGAAATAGATACCGGAAGATTGTTCTTTATCCATATGGTTGTTTCCGTGCCAAATTGTTAAATAATCACCAGGGAATAATTTATCATTTACCAGAGTATTTATCAGTTTCCCATCTATAGATAAGATAACCAATTTGATGTCTTGTAATTTTGAGATTGAAAATTTTATTTTTGTAAACTTATTGAAGGGGTTTGGATAATTCTGAAACAATACTGCCTTTTCTGGTAGTGGATCATTCGTGGAAAAGACCAGGTTGGATGGGGGTGATTCTGTCCAGAATCGATCTGCCATTGTTGCAAAATAAAGGAAAATATTTGAAGTATCCAACACAGATAATTCATCTATAACTGTTACAGGATCAGAAGAAAAATTTATATTAATTATATCTGCTGTTTCCTTAGTTGCTGTTGGATCTGTGGACCGGTATGTAATTAGCCAATTTTGTTTATGTGTTTCAAGCGGATAAATAACTAACTCATTATGAAATTCATCAATTGGATTTATAGTTAATATCGGTGCTCCTGGTACTTTTGATCCTGCGATCGGGTTTTGACTTATTTTCATTTTATCATTAAAAATTGTTTGTCCTGCAGCATTAAAATAAGATTTATCATTCCAGGTTCCATAGCTAAAAAATTGAAAACCATCTACCCATTCCAATCCTCTGCAGGCATTCACTATACTTCCATGATTATTCCATACATTATTATTTTCCAATACATAAGAACCAGGTCCAACTGTGAACGGTCTTCCGGAGGCAATTCCAGGTTGAATAAATATTTTCCAACACTCTGGACAATTCTGTTCCAGCATATCTAAAAAACCGCTGGCAGATATCCAGTGGTAGTGCATAGGCATGATATGATCTAAATATCCTTCGTTGTACCATAGTGCTGCATCCTGATATACAGTACCATAGCCCTGCCATCCTGACCAATTATACTTACCAAGTACAGCTGCACTCAGCTTAACATGAGGTTTTACAAATTGAATAGAGTCATGTAGAGTACTTACAAATTCGGTTACACTCCAGCGCCACCATTCTTCCCAGGAGTTAAACCCCTCCGGGATTCCGGAAGAATATGGATGAAGATAATCGTATAGGTATCGTCCTGATAAATTAGTATTGAGATTTTCCAGTTCTTCGGTTGTTATAAAGCCATCCTGGCGTTTTAGCTCTGCTTCACGGGTGACAAGTCTTTGATTGGCATTGGTATGTTCATTCCATCGGATATAGTCTAGGTGTAGCCCGTCAATATCGTAATTGTTGACTATTTCCATGGCAACATCTAAGGTATAGTCCCGTACATCTTTAAGTCCTGGTGAGACCGACCGGTAAGATGTCATTGTGTTTCCACTTTGATCCCGGCAGATCCATTCTGGGTGTAATGCTGCAGGCGTTCCGGCTGTCGTACTCGACGTTTGAAATACATTGAACCATGCATGAAGCTCCAGACCCCTTTTGTGTGCTTCTTCTATCGCGAACTTAAGAGGGTCATATCCTGGGTACTGGTAACCAGAGTAATATCCCCATGGCTCAAATGATGATTCATAATATGCTGTCCCGCTTTGACGTACCTGAAATATGACGGCGTTCATATTTGCGGCAACATGATTATCCATAATAGTTCGAACCGTATTCATATTTTGTCCAGGATTCTTATAGCGGTCAATATGGTTCCATGTGATGACCCATGTACTTCGAAATTCCATATTTCCAGCACCAGTAAGTGCCTGAATAAATATGATAAAAAAAATTAATAATTGAAAATAATTATGTCGCATTATTTCTGGAAATTTATGATTTTAATATGATATTAAATGCTTTCTATCTTTTTCGGATCAGATTCAAATTATTTTTTCTACAAAAATAATTATAATGGATTCTTATCTTATTGCGCATTCATCTATTT
>CAJWLO010000118.1 GCA_913043235.1 uncultured Fidelibacterota bacterium | reverse complement strand
TATTCATCTTCGCTCCAATACTTAGCTCAAAACGCATCCCATTGGTTGGGTTTAAGCGATCGTCATAACTTTCATAACGGTAAGTTCCATCTAATCCGAAAAAATATTGTCTTTCAAATTTTTCGGGTTGATTTACTTGTTCTATATAATATTCATCTATAAAGCGATCTCCGGTCTCTTCTACTTCAACAGACTCAAAACTTGCTTTATAACTAAAGAAACTACCAAATGGGCTTTCTCTTACCAAGCCAACTTCTGCTCCTATTCTACTTAATTTCACTCGGTTAAAATCAAAGTTTTTATTTTCATCACGATTAGGATTACTGGTAGTATTCCCTAAACCAAAAAAGTTTTGTGCATAATTAGGACTGGTAAACCACGCACCAACTCCTAAACTATACTTCACTACTATTCTTGCAAAACGGGCATCGTAATTAATATCGTAACCGCCCGTGGCAAAATAATAACCGGCTCTTAACCGATGTCTTGAAGTAAAGGGATCGCGTTTAAAGCCATAAGTTGTATAAATACCCTGTACTCCTAGCTTGACACCATCATCCGGATTATATAATATTATTTCTGAGTACTCAGAATATTGGTCTGGCGGCTCTTCAATTGGATCCATGCAACTCATAAATAAAATCAATGAGCCAATCAATAACCTTGAATTAATTTTTTGATTCAATTTCATTTTATTTCTTAGAGATAATTAAATATAACTTCAAGTATGGCATTCCTTTTTAGTGGCGGTGTTCCAACAACCCTTGGTCCATCTTGATCAAGCAAATTATTCAATTGCATTTTAAAACGTACCCGATTATTTAATGTGTATTCTAAATGTAAATCAAAGATAAATCCGCCTCCTATGGGACCCTTATTTTCATAAATTTTATTTGGTGACAGGCTCGCATAATTTGTGTTAATAGTAGCAACATGATATCCACTAACAAAATCGAACTTTTCTGTATAATTTGCTGATAATTGAGCCCATAATTTTTTAGATATTATTCCATCAAATGATAGAGCAAGGAAACCCTTTTTGGTTGGGGCATTAAAAAATAATTTTCCAGGCTGATAAGAATAGCTTCGAAGTGAATTTTCAATAAAATATTTCAGCGTATCATTTTTTACAGTATGAACCAAGTTAGTCATATCAAGATTGGTTGAAGCATCACCATCAGAATCAAAACTCAGGTTTCCATATGCTGACAAACCAGTGGATAAAACAATATTATTTGAAATAGTATATTTTGCCATCAGATCTAATCCATATACCGATGCTCCAGCAGTAGATGTATATGAGTAAACTACAGTACTATTTCTCTGAGTGAAATTAGATATATAATCCTCACCAATATGGGTCACTTGTTCTGGGACATATGGATGCTCAGATGGATAAAAATCATGTATAATTCGCAGAGGACTAATGAAATTTTTGTATTGTGAATAAAATCCTGAAACATCCAAAAATAGTTTTTCAAAAAATAGTTTTTTAAGCCCTAGTTCGTAGCTGTCTACAGTCTCTATATCAAGTGAAGGGACAACAATAGATTCATCAATTATGAAACCATTCCGATTCCCGCGAAATTGTGTCTGGAGTGGTACCCAGTTTAGACCGCCTGCACTAATCCCACCATTACCGATCTGTTGTTGTACACGGGGATTATTGACATTAACAACTAGTTCACCCCAGATACCATCATCCCACATGAATGGTACGATATTCCCGCTGTCCGTTGCATCAAAATATTTTAGCATATGTAAATTAAAAATACTAGGGGTCTGAAATGCTCGATTGTAACTAAAACGTAAATTTCCTGATTTTAAACCATTCCACTGCAGTGCAAACCTTGGGCTAAACCGAGATTCATAATATTCATGCTTATCATATCTTATAGCGGTTACAAACTTGGTTTTTAGTGGAAGATCAATCGTAGCCTGTAAATAGCCACCATACTCATTGACCTCAATAACTTCCCCTATTACGGAATCAGCCAATGCTTTATTCTCATTTAAAGATACAGCCCCTCTATCATCCAGAAATTGGCGATTACTGATAGGTCTATAAAAAGCAAAGTCAACTCCAGTGATAAAATCTATATTTTTTATTTCGAAACTCGATTGGAAATCACCTCTTAAAACATCTGTTGTAACAAAATCTGATATTTTAGTCTTATCGACGGATTCTTTTAGTGTAAGATCTCTCCTCATCATATTTAGGTATGCCCCATCTGAATTCCAATATTCAGTACCCGTGGATCTCAGCCAGTGAAAACGTCCAAAAAAGTTTTTACTAATAATTTTAGTCCATAATGACCCCATAGTGTAATTAATAAAATTTAATCCAGAGTCAAATGGCTGATAACCAGATTGATAGTAGTGTTCATGGCCAAAAGAAATTTCGGTCGAAGGACTGATATCATAATAAAAAAATAGATTTGCTTTTAAGTTCTTCATCTGTCTTTCAAAATCGGATGCCATTACCGTCATTTCTTCTTGGTGATCCCACTCACCATCACCATTTTTGTCATCCCAGACTCTTGGAATGTCAGTATCAATAAAATCCCAGAATATTACACTCTCATGATTTTCAGAATCGGTAATCTCTCCATCTAAATTATAATCCTGACTGAAGTTTCTAGGGTATTTCCAATCCAAAACGGACATGTTTGCCAACGAAAACTTAAATCCTAATTTCCTTATTGATTTAGCAAACCGTGCCCTATAGGATGTGTAACCACTTGTTCCTGAACTATAGGCTATTGTTGATCCTTGTGAATCTCTAGGATGCTTGGTTATGATATTAAGCAAGCCATTATGAGCATTCGGACCGTAGAGCGCCGAGCTCGGACCAAAAACCACTTCTAAGCGTTCTATATCTTCATTTACGAATGGTAGTGTATTACCATAAGCAATATAAAAAGTAGGCTCCATATAGTTGGCACCATCAACCAGGGAAACAAACCGTCCATTAAATGCACTCATAAAGCCTCTCACGTTTAATGCAGTTCTTCCCATGCCTGCCTGATATACTTCAACACCTCTAACAGTTTTTAAAATTGTCCCCAAATCACCGCCGGCAGTTTTTCTTATTTGTTTTTCTGATACGGCTGCAATTGTTATTGGCGCATCAA
>CAJWLO010000117.1 GCA_913043235.1 uncultured Fidelibacterota bacterium | reverse complement strand
CTTGAACTATTACGCCCTTTCCACCACACAACCCATCTTTTTTTATAACCAAATTACCGTATTTTTCATTGAGCGATAGAAATATTTCTTTACATTTTTCCCGTGTTAATCCACTAAACTCACACCACATAGGCGAGATTAAGCTTAGACCATTTTTTCTCAAAAACTCGCGGCAGTATTTCTTGGACCATTCTACCTTTGCCAATTCAAGTTTAGGTCCAATTGTCGGTACTTTTAATGATTCAAAAAAATTTGCGTAACCTTCTTTTAAAGCTAATTCAGGACCTATCACCGCAAATTCAATGTCCCATACATTATTATTTACAAATTCTTCTATTTCATCGCGTATACGGGCTGCCTGCTCGAACTCCATGTTTTCTGCATGCTTTAGCATAACCTTGCGCATCTCTATCAAGATCATTTCCCGGTCCATATCAGACATTTGGTCTTTGCTAAATAAAGGATCGTTGATAAATTTTTCATTGTTGCCATTATCAGCCATTGAAGTGGAAACCATGATCTCATCTACGGACTTATATATCGTTGTAGGATTGATACCATATTTTTTGTTGTGGCTATGCTGTAATTCACGACGCCGCTTGGTTTCCCTTACCAAATAACCCATGGCTTCAGTGATCTTATCCCCATAAAGGATCACTAGGCCATCCACATTCCGAGCTGCGCGCCCGGCCACCTGCAAAAGCGAACTCTTTGAACGCAAAAACCCTTCCTTATCTGCATCAAGTACAGCCACCAGACTGACTTCCGGTAGATCAAGTCCTTCACGTAGTAGATTAATTCCCACCAGAACATCAAAATCACCTATGCGTAGTTCCCTCAATATTTTGACCCTTTTCAGGGTATCAATATCGGAGTGCAGGTAGCGAACTCGTATTTTAAGTCCATTCAAATATTCGGTTAAATCTTCCGCCATACGTTTTGTCAATGTGGTTACCAGAATCCGCTCTTTACGTCTAGCACGATGGCGAATCTCGCCCACAAGGTCGTCGATCTGCCCCCTAGTCTCACGAATATCTACTTCAGGGTCCAGCAACCCTGTAGGTCGGAGTAATTGCTCTACCACTACACCGCCACAAAGTTCCAGCTCCCGATGTGATGGTGTGGCAGAAGTAAATAGAATCTGCTTTTGGCAGGGAAAGAATTCATCATATTTTAATGGACGGTTGTCTAGGGCGCTAGGCAAACGAAAACCATGTTCTACAAGAGTTTCCTTACGGGCTCGATCTCCATTATACATACCCTGGATCTGAGGCAAAGTCACGTGGCTTTCATCCAGAATCGTCAAAAAGTTATCAGGGAAAAAATCGATCAGCGTAAAGGGCTTTTCTCCGGGTTTTCGACCAGAGAATATTCGGGAATAATTTTCAATACCCGAACAATATCCAAGTTCAATCATCATTTCGATATCAAAATTTGTACGCTGTTCCAAGCGCTGGGCTTCCAGAAGTTTATTGATACTACGCAGGTCATCCAGTCTCTGAGCAAGTTCCACACGAATTTCCTCGATTACCCGAAGTGTAGTTTCCTTATCGGTAATAAAATGCTTTGCTGGAAAAATGACAGACGATTCCAGGGATTCCTTCACTTCTCCAGTCAAATGATCAAATCTGGTAATAGAGTCAACATCATCCCCAAATAACTCGATACGGATACAGGCATCTTCATAGGCTGGGAATACTTCAATTACATCCCCACGGACACGGACATTTCCCCTTTCCAGAACCTGATCGTTACGAACATAATGAATATTGATCAGCTTCGACAAAAATTCGCGGCGATTCAAGGTTTCACCCTGTTTCACGGTCACTGTTCCCTTGCTGTACTCCTCCGGAGATCCTATTCCGTAGATACAAGATACAGAACTAACCACAATCACATCCTCCCTAGCCATGAGCGAACTGGTAGCTTTTAGACGCAATTTATCAATCTCTTCATTCACAGATGCGTCTTTTTCAATGTAAGTGTCTGTTACTGGCAGGTATGCTTCCGGCTGATAATAATCATAATAGCTAACAAAATATTCTACTGCATTATGGGGAAAAAGCTGTTTGAATTCACCATAAAGCTGGGCAGCCAGAGTCTTATTATGGGACATGATCAATGTTGGTCGCTGAACTTCCTGAATCACATTAGCCATGGTATAGGTTTTCCCGGATCCGGTCACACCTAGGAGGGTCTGGTATTTTTCACCCCCATTCAAACCACGAACTAATTCTGCGATGGCTTTGGGTTGATCGCCCTGCGGCGTGAAATCAGAGACGATTTTAAAATCTGCCATATTGTCTAATATACAGATTATATCTGACGGTGGTCAATGGCAGACTTTACTTTTTATAAACATAAAATTATTATAATTACAAGTTGCTTTATATAATTTAAACCATGACATTAGAATAATTTATTCAATCTATAGAAGATAAATCCTTACCGCATTATATTAATCCATTATCAGATACACTTTGGTAGTAGAAAATGGCAATCGGATGAAAACTTAGAAAATTACCCACAAGATCGAATCAACAGATGCAGTATTGCATACCGCCATTAAGACTATCTATCCAATGCCAATTATTGGTATCAAATTGCGGGCGAATCAGCTTTTAATGGCACCATGGAAGAAGAGTGGGAAAAATTGTCAATTTCATTACTAAACAATTAAATTGATTTCGAAACTTTAATGATTAAAAATTGCGCTCATCATATACCCATTGAAGCTTCAAGTGCGGCATTAAATTTTATTAAAAAAAATTTAAATAATTAATGAAACTATAATATGAAATTAGTAATGTTGATATGATAAAATATATATTGTAGAATTATTTTATGATTGAATTAAAAGGTCGAGAAATTTCTTTAGAAAAATGCCCAGCACTTGTCTTAAATGCTGATTATAGACCTTTAAGTTACTATCCATTATCTTTATGGAGTTGGCAAGATTCTATTAAGTCTGTTTTTTTAGATAGAGTATCCATTGTAAGTTATTATGATAGAACCATAAGAAGTCCTTCCTTTAGCATGAAACTTCCAAGTGTTATAGCACTTAAATCATTTATTATACCTTATTCAAATCCAAACTTTACAAGATTTAACGTTTTTTTAAGAGACAGATTTAGTTGTCAGTATTGTGGAAGTGAAAATGAATTAACTTTTGACCATTTGCTACCAAGATCAAAAG
>CAJWLO010000116.1 GCA_913043235.1 uncultured Fidelibacterota bacterium | reverse complement strand
TAAAAAACAAACAGTAAAATTATACTTTTGTAATTAGTTGAATAATGAAAAAAATTATTTTCATTTTTCTATCTACATTTTTAAGTCTTACCCTCATTTCCTGTGCAAAGGAAGATGATTCATCAAGTAGTTCAAGTTATTCTGGAACCACTACAACCTCCACTGCAACCACCACAAGCAATGCCTGTCAAACTGAAGGAAGCACCAGCAGGAATAACAGCCTTATTGTAACTCCAACTTTAAGTCGTCACACCGAACAAAGTATCGGTAGAGTTTTATATGTAGATAAATCCGCACTCTCTCAATACCAGAGAGATGACTACCTTTTAATAGATCCTTTCCGCTCACAATACTGTGAAGAATGCGCTGGAGGTTTGATGTGTACGAGAGATGGCCCTGTTATCTGCGATCGAGTCGATCTAGGTGATAGTGCCCCCGTTCTGGGAAATCGGTTTACCCTGGAGGCACGGTTCTATTTCGATGGAGGAAGATATGGACGCGGACAACTTATGGGTTCTGAATCGAATAGAGCACCAGCAATATCGTTTCATAATCATGGCAAGGAGATTAGATATGGATTTTACACTGATGGCGCAGTTGCAGGTAATCGCGGAAAAGCAATAAATTTAAATACCCAAAAAGCATGGCATCATGTAGCCACTACATTTGATGGAACTAATTACAAATTATTTTTGGATGGAGAGGAAATAGATAGTACAACTGCTTTTCAAGGACTTACTCCTCCCGATACAGAACCGGTAAGAATTATTGGCAAAAAACCCTGGGTTGGAAAAATAGATGAGGTGCGGATGTGGAGTGTGGCCAGGACCCAGTCCCAGATTCAGGCCAATATGAATAATACTTTGGCGGATAATGAGACAGGGCTGGTAGCCTATTATCCAATGGACGTCAATAATAATTGGGAGATCATTGATAAAACCGATAATGAAAACCATGCCAAAATTACTAATGCTGAGATTTTATCACGGTATTTTTCTGACAATTCATCTTGCACCAATGGACCTGATGGGACCACAAGTTGTCCCTATCCCACCATCCGCAGTGCCCTTGATAATGTGACATCCGGAGACCACGTCTATATCCGGCAAGGAAGATATACGGAGTTACTCAACATAAGGTTGTTTAATGTCGATCAAAATAAGGGTCAAGACTTAGAGGATGCTTTTCTAAAAGAGGAGGAAAAAATTGTTATTGAAGCGTATGAGAATGAAGAGGTCATTATCGATGGCACTGTAGCGCTTAATGATAATAGTTCTAATTGGCAACAATATTCTCTTGAGTTGGACAACGGAACGACCATTAATATTTATAGAACAGTAATAAATTTTGATAACATTACCAGAGAAATCATGAAACCGGTGGATAATATCACTCAGGTATTTGTCAATGGGAGATATATGATACCTGCCATGCCCATGAATTTTAAAAACCCTACCGATAACACGACTGGGAACCCTAAGAATCCTGAACCAGGTACTGTCTGGGCAGGAATTGGAAGATCTCCTTTCTTATATCCTGCAGATGACAGCAAGACATGGGGAGCAGACGCAGACCCAGCATTTGGAAATCACGATTGGTATATGCCAGCTAAACTTGAACACCTGGACAATCCAGAAGAATGGGCTTTTGACTCAGCCAATAAAACACTCTATTTGTATGCAAGTGACAATTATACCCCGACATCAAACAATGTCCGTGTAAGGGTCAGGGAAAGAGTCTTAAATTTTCGATCTGCATATAATTTTGAATTTAAAAATATCGATTTTTTTGCGGGTTCGATCCATTTAGAAGGAAGCAGTTATTGGACTATTGAAAACAGCAAATTTTCTTTCAGTGCCGACATGGGTATACAAGGTAACGGTGTTAATTATGGCACAAATATGACCATTAGAAACAGCATCTTTGAATATATCAATGATGCACATTCTTGGAGTCAGTGGAAATCAATGTACTCGACCTTGGAGAATGTCCTTTTTAGGTACAATGATTGGTTTACGGGTTCTTGTTGGTCTCCAAGTGCAGGCAAGAATTTTAGAGGGGATGGATGGAGCGACGGAGTAAATGCCCCCGTAACTAACTACCAGAGGGGAGATAACCATTGGCGATATGTTACAATAGAGAACTCTTTCACATGTGGTATAGGGCCAGGAATGGGTTCAGTGGTAGAGCATTCTCGAATTGAGAATCTATATGATGGCGCAGACTCCAGTGGAATTCAAATGCCTTCAATTCAAACTCAATTTTCAACACTACGTTACAACTGGATCATAAATGTACCCGGCCTGAATGGTCTGCGATTTGATAGCCGCTGCGGAGGAACCAATGGTGATATAAATAATATGGTTACTATAGGCAATAATCGTGGTATGCGACTGAAGGGTGATTTCCACGATGTTTATCACGTTACATCATACGATAATCGAAGGCAGGATCTCAGTCTCCCAACCTACAAGTATTGCGGCCCGGACTTGGAAAATCCTTCTGACGGTCAAACTTCTGAACTCGGGAACAAGAATTCAAATCTTAAAAACAGTATGGTAGCGGGCTCACTCGAATGTAGTTCTCAGGATTGTTGGGCTGAGGGTAATGATCCAATGACTACTCATGACGGTGAATTTAATCCCGCCTTTGATTTTCCCCAACTTGATTCTGTTGGTATCTGGTTTGGGAGACTGCTTTCTTTGAAAAAAAACAAAAGTACACCTTTTGCAAATCCACACTTTGAATTGGCAGATCCTTATATACAGCAGCGGAACCTCTCTGATTCAAGTCTTATAGAAAAGTATGGGGAGGTCGCATGGGATGATCCTAGACAAAGTTATGATTTTCGCCCCAAAAAAGGATCTTATCTGATAGATCGTGGTGTAATAATTCCAGGGATCAATGATGGTAAGGATGAAAAGGATGAAAAGGTATTTCTTGAGACAAAAAAACCAGCGTCGCATTTGATCAAAAATCCCAGAGCAGACACTGAAGGTTGCACGATTATTAATCATCCTCAATCATATTCTGGCCAGAACCGGAAGTATGTTGGCGCTGCACCTGACATAGGAGCCTATGAGTATGGTGATACTGTTTACTGGATTCCAGGATTCAGATACCCATACCCCAGTGTTCCCATACCAAATGATAATGCTTCGGACGTCCCAATAGATTACAGCCTGGTATGGAACTATCCCT
>CAJWLO010000115.1 GCA_913043235.1 uncultured Fidelibacterota bacterium | reverse complement strand
AAGGTTTGGAAAAAATAAATATAAGTGATCATATCATTCTTTGTGGATGGAATAAAAATGCAGAATCAATTATTGATTCATTAAGGAATTTATCTGATCAAACAACACTTGAACTAGTTCTTATAAATGAAATCCATGAAGATGTAGTTAATCATTTGAAAAATAAGTATAAAAATGTAGATCTTCATTTTGTTGCTGGAGATTTTACCAGCGAGGAGATATTAAAAAAGGCCGGTATAGAAGATGCTAAAACGGTAATAATTATTCCTAATCTTGATGACGAAAATATCGGTTCTCCGGATGAAAAGACAATTTTTGCGACTCTTACTATAAAAAGTTTGGTCTCCAGTGTTCGGGTAGTTGCATATCTCATGCAACGTGAAAATCTAACCCACATAAGACGTGCGAATGTTGATGAAGTAGTCCTTAGTGACGATTTTGGTGCCTATATGCTGGCTTCTCATGTTATGGATCCAGGTATCCCTCAAACCACTAAAACATTACTTAACGCAAGCTCAGACGCCAGGTTGAAACGAGTTGATATCCCCAACCAATTTGTTGGTAGAACATTTGATGACTTATTTAGCTATTTTCGGTCGACCAGCGCCTGGATTCTAGTCGGTCTTTTTTCGGAAGAGGAAAATTTTGGAATTGGAGAAGTTCTATCTGCAGATACTTCAGCCCTAGATGCATTTATTGAGCGAAAGTTAAATGAAGGGGGAATATCCTTGCAGGAAGAGAGCAAAGTCACAACAATTATCAACCCAAAAAGCAGTTTCAAAATCGAAGCAGGCCAGCGTGCCATCGTAATTCCTTGAGGTAGTTATGGATATTAATGTATTAAAGCAATTTCAGATATTTAATAAACTGGATGAGAATGAAATAAAAAAGTTTCAGAAAAAAATGAAAAAAATTAATGTGCCGGAAGGTCAGAATTTTATTGTAGAAGGGGATATTGGTGACTCTATTTACTTATTGTTGGAAGGACAGGTAAGAATAAACCAGGCATTGACCCTTTCAATGCACAAGGGTGGTCTTGATAATCGTGAAAAAGCGATTATTAACCTTTCAGCAAATATGAAGCCACTTTTTGGCGAGATGTCTCTTTTTGACAAAGATGACCGTCGTAATGCCGGTGTGAAAGCAATTACCGAATGTGAATTGGCCCAGCTTATGTCTGATGATCTATTAGCTATCTGTGATGAATTTCCAGATATAGGCTACAAGGTTATGAAGAATTTGGCTAAGATTCTTTGCAAGAGATTGGTTGAGACTAATCAGAATGTATTAAAATTAACCACAGCATTTAGTCTCGTATTAGAAAGATAAATAATAAAAATTTACTGAATGATTACGGCGAATGGCCCAACCCCAGTTAGAAAAAGTTTATGACCCAAATCGGGTAGAAAATAAATGGTATCAGCACTGGTTAGACCAGAATTATTTCCACGTTGAACCAAACCCCCAAAAAAAACCTTACACAGTAGTAATACCACCGCCAAACATTACAGGCATGCTTACTATGGGACATGTATTAAATAATACGATTCAGGATATACTTATTAGGAAAGCAAGAATGGAAGGAAAACAAGCTTGCTGGATTCCTGGTATGGATCATGCTTCGATTGCGACGGAAACAAAAGTAGTTAATATGTTAATGGATAAAGGAATAAAAAAAGATTCTCTGTCGCGAGAAGAGTTTTTAAACCACGCCTGGGAATGGAAAGAAAAATATGGCGGCATGATTATACAGCAATTGAAAAAACTTGGTTGTTCTTGTGATTGGGAACGGGAGAGGTTTACCATGGACGATAGCTATACCCGTGCTGTAATGGAAGCTTTTATTAAACTCTATGAAAAAGGACTTGTTTACAAAGGGCATAGGCTGGTTAATTGGTGTCCTGTTTCGAAATCAGCTATAAGCGATGAAGAAGTGACTCATCAGGAGGTCAATGGACACTTATGGTATTTTCGTTATCCGATAACAAGTTCTGATGAATTTTTGGTTGTAGCTACGACACGGCCAGAAACAATGTTAGGCGATACTGCTGTAGCAATTCATCCAAATGATAAGCGCTATAAGCATTTGGTTGGGGAATCAGTATTACTACCATTGGCCAATAGGGAAATACCAATTATTGCTGATGAGTTTGTGGATCCAGAATTTGGAACCGGTTGCGTAAAAGTAACTCCATCCCATGATCCAAATGATTTTGCTATTGGCGAGCGCCATAATCTTGCGTTCATCAATATTATGAATGCTGATGCTTCCTTAAACTCTAACGTACCGGAAAAATACAGGGATATGAATCGGGAGAATGCGCGTAAAGCAGTGATCAAGGATATTGAGGCTGCAGGATTGTTAGAAAAAACAGAGGAATATATTCATAAGGTAGGGTTTTCAGAGCGTGGTAATGTTCCCATAGAATATTATATGTCTGACCAATGGTTTTTGAAAATGAAAGAATTATCCAAACCAGCATTGGATGCGGTAAATAAAGGCCTGATAAACTTCCATCCCAAGCATTGGGTAAAGACCTATAATCACTGGATGGAAAATATAAAGGATTGGTGCATCAGTCGACAATTATGGTGGGGACATCGAATACCTGTGTGGTATCATAATGAAGATCCAAAGAAGATCCACGTTTCATTAGATGGACCTGAAGACAAAAATAATTGGACGCAGGATAATGATGTCTTGGATACTTGGGCTTCATCTTGGCTGTGGCCCTTTGCAGTACATCAATGGCCAGATAAAGATCATGACTTAGATTATTTCTATCCAACCGCATCATTGGTAACAGGTCCAGACATCATATTCTTTTGGGTAGCACGAATGATAATATCCGGGTACGAATTCATGGATAGCGTGCCTTTTAAAGATGTGTATTTCACTAGTATTCTCCGCGATAAAAACGGTAAAAAATTTAGTAAGTCATTGGGGAATTCTCCGGATCCATTTGATCTATTTGAAAAGTACGGCACTGATGCTGTACGTTTTGGCACTATGCTTATGGCCCCACAAGGATTGGATGTATTGTTTTCATCCAAGAGGCTTGAAGTGGGCCGAAACTTCATAAATAAATTGTGGAATGCTTCTAGATTTGTAATGATGAACGTAGATGATCAATTATCTGAACTTGATTTTTCTGTAAAAGATCTGAATCTACCTGAACTTTGGATCTTAAATCGCTTACAACGTACAATAGAACGTGTAGATAAAAATCTGAGCCATTTTCAATTTAACGAAGCAGCGAAAACAATTTATGAGTTTACATGGAGTGATTATTGTGATTGGTACATTGAAATTGCAAAAACACATTTTA
>CAJWLO010000114.1 GCA_913043235.1 uncultured Fidelibacterota bacterium | reverse complement strand
CCTGGCCATTATCCTTTTGCAAATCCCTACCAACCAAGAGATTAAATTTCTGGTCCGTACCACCCAATTCCACATCAGCATTTAATTCTACTGAATCTTGTGCCTGTGCTAGTGGATATAAAAATTCATGGATAGAAATAGGCACTTCTGCTTGAAATCGCTTTGTAAAATCATCCCGCTCCAGCATCCTAGCTACGGTATAGGAACTGGCCAACTTTACTACTTCATTAAAATTCATTTTATTAAGCCAATCGGAATTATATTTTATAACTAGACTATTTATATCAAGTATTATTTTAGATTGATCAACGTAGCTTTTCGCATTGGATCGTGCATCTTCAAGCGTAAGTTGTGGACGAGTCTTATTTCGACCCGAAGGATCGCCGATCATCGCTGTAAAATCCCCGATAACAAGTACAGCAGTGTGTCCCAGATCCTGAAAGTGCCGGAGTTTTCTGAGCACTACCCCATGACCGATATGCAGGTCGGGTCGACTGGGATCACATCCGAGTTTGATAGTTAAAGGTTTATTTTTCTCCCTAGACTGCTCAAGTTTTTGTATAAGGTCCTGCTCAGGAATAAGTTCATCTACTCCACGACGAATCAAGTCCATTTGTTTTTTTACAGGTAGAAAACTCATCTGCCATCATTCAACGCACGTTGAATGTCCCGTTCCATATCCCGTTTCTTTTTGGTTTCTCGTTTATCATGGAGTTTTTTTCCCTTGGCCAATCCAATCTCAAGCTTTAGCCATCCCTTTTTAAAATATAGTTTTGTAGGGACAGCAGTGAGCCCTTTCTCTGCCAATTTGGATCCAATCCTGCTAATTTCTTTTTTATGCATCAGCAGCCGACGATCCCGAGTGGGCTCATGCCCATCGAAACCAGTGTGACTGTATGCTGCGATGTGTGCACCTTTTAACCAAACTTCACCCTTACGAACAATCACATAAGATTGTTTCAAACTTGCTTTCCCTTCACGTATACTTTTGACTTCACTGCCTTTCAGTTCCATTCCGGCCTCATAAGTCTCCAGAATATGATATTCGTGATAAGCTTTGCGATTTGTAGCAACAGTTGACTTTTCCATGGGAAAAAAGCGGCTGAAAGATACGGGAGTGAATCCAACTTCTCCAAGTTTAATCCTTGCCATTTGGCGTCGGGATAAGATAAAATTCCCGGCCTTTTAACCAAGTGTTATTGATAAATATTACATTGCCCGGGTGGCGGAATTGGTAGACGCGCACGGTTCAGGTCCGTGTGTCTTAACAGACGTGCTGGTTCGACTCCAGTCTCGGGCACAGGAAAGCCGATAATTGTCGGCTTTTTTATTTTAGCCCCAGCCTAAATTCCAATATGAATATTCTATTGGTAGAGCCCTACTATACGGGTTCTCACAAACAATGGGCGGATGGATACCAGAAATTTAGTCGCCATAATATCAAGATATTATCGATGAAAGGTCAATTCTGGAAGTGGAGGATGCATGGAGGAGCAGTAACTCTTGCCTCCAAATTCAATCATATGAAATGGCAACCAGACCTAATTCTAGCAACAGATATGTTGGACCTGTCAACATTTCTAGCACTCTCTCGTAAAAAATTAAATGGAATCCCAGCAGCTATCTATTTCCACGAGAATCAACTTGTTTATCCGTGGTCTCCAAATGATAGGGATATACAACAAAAAAGAGATACCCACTATGGTTTTATTAACTATGCTTCTGCCCTGACAGCTGACCAAGTTTTCTTTAATTCAGAGTTTCATATGAAATCTTTTCTGGATGCACTACCCACATTTTTAAAGCATTTTCCTGATCATCGTGAATTGGAATCAGTAAATATTATTCGTAACAAGTCCAAGGTCCTTCACCTGGGCATGGAACTACAGAAATACGACAATCATAAGGTAGAAAAAGATGACAAACCACTGATACTTTGGAATCACCGCTGGGAATACGATAAAAATCCAGAATTATTCTTTTCAGTTCTAAAGAAAATAAAGAGTGATGGTTTCGTTTTTAAGCTTGCAGTTCTAGGAGAAAATTTCAGTCAATCTCCAAAAATATTTGATGAAGCTAAAATCACATTTAAAGATAACATTATTCAATGGGGCTATGTGAGATCTTTTAAACAGTACGCAAAATGGCTCTGGAAGGCTGATATTTTGCCCGTAACGTCCGATCAGGAATTTTTCGGCGCAAGTGTCATGGAAGCGATTTATTGCAATACCTGGCCGATTTTACCCAACCGTCTTTCCTATCCTGAACTATTACCACCCAGACTACACAAAGAACATCTTTATTCAACTGAGAAAGAGTTATATCAAAAGATCGTTCGGTGTATAAACAATAATACTAGACTTCAATCAAATAAACTTATTACAATAGCAAATAAATTTGATTGGGAAACAAGGATGAGTTTTTACGATAATATAATGGAAAAATTAAATAAAACGAAAAATCACATCGTTATTTAATGAACAACATTTTTCCAGTGTCTCTGAATTTCCTTGTTCGGATTTCATAAAAATATAAACCTGCCGGCATCATTACACCCCGGTCTGATTTCCCGTTCCACGTTACAGTATGGCTGCCTGCATTTAATTTTTTGTGAAGAAGACTAGCAACCTGCTCACCAAGAATATTATAAATAATAAACTGAACTTTTTCGGTTGTTGCAATATCGAATGGTATTATTGTAATGGGATTAAATGGGTTTGGAAAGTTTTGGCCCAATCTGTATTCAGTTGGGATATCATGCTCATCCGATGAAAGACTGGGACTGATTGCGATGGGTATGTTTAGTGTCTCATTAGCCACACTCAATTGAACCGATTCATTAATAATATCATTATTATCTGTATATACCCTGACAGTAGTATTTAAGGATTCACCAGGTTCTAATATACCGGAATAAGGTGAAATAGTAAGCCAGTCAGTATCTTCGCCAATATTTACGGCAAAATTATCTATACCAACACCAAATGCCCAGTTACCATTACAGTCATTGTAGAAAAAAGCGAGTATAAACGAAGTCGCACCGTTGACTTCATCTGTTATATTGTACATTCTGGAATTCCAGTTCCATGTACCCGAACCCATTGTTGTATCAATTTTTACCCAAGTTTCTCCAAAGGTTGTTGATAGCATGAAAAGGAGATCTTCTGAAAATCCTTCCCCTTCTATGCCTCCGCACCCTTCTTCATTACTACAAGGGCCACAAGGTTGCGGAAATAAAATATCAAATGAGACTAACACATCCTCACCAGAAGGAATATTTATTTCTTCAGTAATAAGATATGCATTTTCAGCTCCTCCGGCAGCACCAATTAAATC
>CAJWLO010000113.1 GCA_913043235.1 uncultured Fidelibacterota bacterium | reverse complement strand
GGCTCAGGAAGGAATATTTTTGCAACATCAATCCACTCAGGATGATACTCCCATTCCGTACGAACTCCATTAACAGAAAAATCCAAACTGTCAATGTACCCCCTATCTTTTTCTTTTGTATATAGGAACCGGGTGTTTCCCAGACGAGTAAACTGCTTTGCCATGGCACTGGAATCATTTTTATATGCATTTGGCCAAAGATGAAACCAGATAAAATCTAATGTTTCTTTGCTATTGTTGGTATATCTGATCTTCTGATAAGCAGATAACGTACGATCTGTATCATTAAGGGTCACCTCAATATCATAGGAAACATCCTGCTGAAAATATTCTTCAGCATAACATAGTCCGAATAGTAACGGGAAAATATAGCGTGTCAATAATCTCACTATTTAAATATCCTATTTAGCTTTCCTGCCAATCTAATTCCACCCTGTAGTAGACGCTTTTCTAAAAGCGGCTTATTTTTATGTATATATTTATATCCAAGATTATCATTTTCATAGTCATAACACTTTTTGCGATAATCTCTTGACTCATGGGAATAAGTAATCACATCATCTTTTTTCCATTTTTTTATGATGGATATATCAACTCCAGTTAAAAGAAAATTTGCATATTCAGTATAGCTTAGATTTTGACCATCAATCATTTTTGAGTCCCAAACTGCATGCAATTTTGTCGGTTCATTAAACCACTTTACTTTTATATTGTTTCCACCTCTATCTTTTCCATTACCTACATGGAGTGGCTGGTGGATATCACCAATAAAATGAACTAAAAACTTTAATGCATTTTGTTTTTCAATTTTTGATGCGCTCTTATTTTTCAGGACCTCTGAAAATTCCTTTACTTTTTCTATGGCTTTCCCCTTGTGCTTCCCAGGTATATATTCCTCACCATCAGGGATAGTCGCATAGTGCCAGTCACCAGCATGTTTCCATTTAGGATCTGATTTTATCTCATCCGCCCAGTAGCTTAGTAATGCAAGATCATGGTGCCCCATTAGGCTAGTAATTTCTTGTTTAGCTTTATCAGTTAAATGATCTTCTGCAATCTTGCCAACAATTCTGTGACCAGTATTTCCCCATCCTAAAGCATATGAAAACATAAAAAGTGTAAAACAAATATTTCTCATGCAGGAATTTAATACTCTATTTAATCATTAACATTTTCCCGGACTTTACACTACCGCTTGACTCAACGGTATACAAATACACTCCGGTTGGTATTATTTCATTAGAATTATCATGCCCTTTCCATTTATAATTATGAAATCCAGTACGTCTATTTCCATGGTCAATCTTTTTTATCAACTCTCCTTTCGTATTGAAGATCGTAATGGTAACAATACCATCGTAGTTGATATTATATTCAATTGTTGTCTCAGGATTGAAAGGGTTTGGAAAATTCTGCAATAATGAAAAAAATTCTGGCGCGATTATGTCTTCCGTAATACTTGCAGTTGTACCAATATTAAAATTGCTATCTGTTTTGTGTATTGTACCTCCATAGGTACCAATTACAAACCCGCCATCAGTGGTATTTTCCAAATTTTCTGCTATGCCGCTCAAAGTGATATTAACTGACTGTTCATTGGATCCAGATTTTTTTATCCAGCAGCCATGATAATCAGGTTGATTCATATTCTTTGATGCAAGCCACGCTATTCCACCATTAGCGGTATTTGCAATTGACACTCCAACTGTTAACCCACCATTTTGAAAGGTCTGATTTTGGTTGTTTAGACCATTTTCATCAACTGTTACCAAAAAAACTTTTGTGTTACTATTACAGCTTCCAGGAGTTGTCGCACACTTCTCTCCAATGATGGTAAACCCACCATCGCTGTTTTGGACGACATCGTGTGCCTCCTCATATTTGTCACCACCATATTCCCTTTGCCAGAGCGACCTACCATTTCTATTTGCTTTCACTATCCAGAGATCATTGTACCACTCAAAGGAACATGGGTATTGGGAATTTCCATGTGTTTTCGCTCCAACCATTAGGATCATATTGTCATTGGTTTCTATAATAGCTCGAAACTTGTCATCATCGCAATTACCACCATAATATTTTCGTTTGAGGAGAGTTCCATCCGGGGAAAATTTTGCCATGTGTGCTTTATCAGACACAGGTCCGCCAACGGCATAGAAATTTCCATTACTGTGCTCAATAACATCTTCAAAATACGGGTATGTATTTGCAACACCACTGGATGTTTTTTTCCATTGAAATTCTCCGCTTGAGTCTATTTTCATAATCCCTCTCCAACCGGCATAGAGATATCCACCATCACTGGTTTGTATGATTGAGTTGGATCCCCAATAGTTTGGCAGGCTGTAGGTATTATCCCACTCTTTTTCACCATATACATCGAGCTTCGCTATCCATACTTTATCATCGACACAACCGGCAACAATATATCCACCATCAGAGGTCTGTTTTACACCTTGAAACCCTCCACAAGAATTATCAGGTGTAACATCTTTTGAAAATGTTATAACATCATTGCCTTGGGCGAAAAGAATTGGAATTAAAGAAAATAAAATTACAACTTTATTCATCATATAAATTTAGAAGTGACAAAAATAAAATAAAAATTTTCTAGCTGATATTTCTCTGCTTTTTTATTTCATTATAGGCATCACTGACCGCCTTAAATTTTTCTTCTGCTGTTCTTTGAATTTCTTTTCCAAGATGAGCAACCTTGTCTGGGTGATATTTAACGGCCATCTTTCGGTATGCTTTTTTCACTTCACCGTCAGAGGCGCTTGAATCAATCTCTAAAATTTTATATGCGCTATCCATGTCTTTAATGAATATCGCCTTGATTGATTCATAATCTTTGTTGTTAATATTTAAATATCCAGCAATAGTGTGTATCACACGAATTTCTTCAGGATGTATTTCTCCATCGGAAGCAGAAAGCCCAAATAGGACGTGCATAAGCTCTAGTCGACTTGGGTGGTCCATTGATCGCTGGATCTGCTTACAAACTTCTGCAGTACGATATTCTTGTTTTAGGATCTCCTGAAACATTTTAATGAAAACCTGAGATTGTTGTCTGCTTAGGTTTCGCCTTAAAAAATTCTTTACGTAGTCTAGCTCTGACTTTAGCAGTTTACCATCTGCTTTCATTACCTTTGCAAAAAGAACAAGCAGCGATACCATAAAATCACCTGCCTGCGACTGTTTTACCTGCTTATAAGTACTTTGGTCATTTGAACCAGCAAATATCACCCCTAATATTCCACCTATTGGACCACCGAATGCCCATCCGAGTGTTCCCCAAAGTATTTGTTTTCCTGATATCATTTGCTTTCTGCGTATTTTTCTTTTTTTCGCGCGGCAAGACGTTTATTCTGATCAAGTTCCATTTTTCTTAGTCTAATTGATTCAGGAGTTATTTCCACAAGCTCATCTTCAGCAATAAACTCTATTGATTGGTCTAGGGATAGTCTTTTTGGAGGTCTTAGGTTTACAGTATTATCAGAACCTGCTGCACGCATATTAGTCAGTTTTTTTTCTTTGGTAATATTCACATTTAAATCTTCAGGTCTGTTTCTCTCTCCAAGAATCATTCCTGTATAAACCTCCATACCAACATCTAAAAACAACTCGCCTCTATCAA
>CAJWLO010000112.1 GCA_913043235.1 uncultured Fidelibacterota bacterium | reverse complement strand
TTTCTATTCTAGGACCAAAACCAGCTGTAACCAAATAGATTATTATATTTATTAGTATTTTCTTGTTTGAATAGGATGGACCCTTAATCGGACCTTCCAAGAGTACCTTAAAAGGTATTGATCAAAGATAGGATTATAAGCTTATATCTTAAAAATGGTCTTTCGTATAAGTCTAAAAATCAGCTTTAAGGTAGAAAGTAATAAGGTTTGTCGTATGAATGGATTGCTTCTGAATGAGACTGCTCTATTTAAAATTAATTTCAATTCAGTCCTATTTATCGTAATAAACTGGTAAATGTATTTAAATAGGTACGCAATAAATATGAATAAGAATAGATAAAGGTATATCATGTGGTTATTTTTCTCACTAAAAATAGTACTAATAAAAAAACTGCAGAAAAACTGATGATCGCAGAAACAATAAATAGTATTTGTTTTTTATTCATCGTGAAGTATAGCAGAGAGAAGATGGCTCAAAGAACCTACTCTTTACAATGGAGAGATGACTCTCCCCTCTGCTATTTTTTTGTCTTGGGATTATATATATGTTAAAATAAGAGAAAAGTTTCATTTCAACTTTTAAGCCAATTGGGTTAATTGGATGGCGCTGAATTTTGTATTTGGTTGACCACTGTTATATCACCGCTTTCACCATCAATATCACAAACATACCAATATCGTCCCTGTCCTTCTGACGGTACTTGAATCGTCTCACCATCACAAGTTGGGCTATTATATATCTGAATAACCCCGCCAGATCCTTGTAGGCTCCCTGATGAAGAATATTGGTGTATATAATAGACATAATTACCACTAAAGGTTTGTTTGATAGTAATTGTCTCTGGACCAAATCCATTGGTATCATCTACATCTAAAGTAGCATAAGGTGCTGACGTAGCATTTCCACGATTTGCATAAGAAATGTGATGGGTCTGCCCTTCGATTTCAGGTGTTTTAAGATGTGAATCAAGATCTGAAGGCTGAGAACCCCAATTGAGAACCATTCTAATTTCACCTGGCTGAGGGAATGGACTTACTGAAAAGCTATATGTAAATAGACTTGATGAAAAATTATTGGGTATTTGAAAAGATCCATCAAATGGGCAAAATGAATCATTCACTGCACTGACCTGATATGTTCCACTTTGGATAGCAGTATATATATTATACTCACCTTCCTCGTCTGTGATTGCGGTATTACTACCTATGGATACTGAAACGCCCGACACACTTTCTCCATTCACAGCATTTGTAACCACCCCTTGTATAACCCCACCCACAACACGAATCGCAATACTTGCAGCATCAGAGGCCCCAACACCATCTCCTACTTTACAGGTGATATGATAATATCCACTCTTGCCAGGTGCGGTCCAGCGAGCAGTATCTCTATCAACAGATAACTCACCACTGGTTGATTCCCAATCATAAGAAAGTTTATCACCATCGCCATCTTGAGCTTCGCATGCAAGTACGACCACGTCTCCAGAACGGGCAATGGAATCACTTGCCACCAGAGAAAGAAGCTCAACTGGATTATTTTCTATTTCACAACCGGATAAGATCAAAAATGTGATACAAACAGGTATAAAAGTTTGATAGAGTTTCATTCTACTGATATATCAATTGTGAAGATATCTATTCCGTTGTACTGGTCATTTACAGTGCAAGAAATTGAATAATCACCTAATATACTAGGTGCTGTCCAAGTGGCTTTATTATCTTCATTTTCAGAAATTATTTCACCATACGCAGCAGACCAACTATAGCCCAAGCTTTCTTCTTTTAATCTACTAGATTCATCATCATCACTAGCATTGCAAGTCAAACTAACTATCCCACCAGGGGCGACAGGATTTGGATCTGCGGTGATTGATTTAATAACTGGTTCGTAGTTATGAATACAACCAGACATTAATAAGAAGATGATCAATATTGATCGAGTTTTAAATGTTTGTAAATGATCAGAGTTCATCTCAAAGACTACATAATTCAATATTTATTATTCCAATTATTATTTTCAAAAATAAAACTAAATGATTCAAAACGCATCATTAATCTTCATTTAGTATTCCACGGTATCTTTAGATACTAAGGACCAAAGCAAGAATTGCAAATATATCATTGATGTCGACTGTATTATCATTGTTAAGATCCGATAGAAAATTATAATTAGTATTAAGAAATATCTCATCTGATAGGAGCAGGATATCGCCTATATCTATTGAACCATTATAATCGATATCTCCAATATGGTAGACCAATGAGAAATCGTTAAAGAAGTTCCAAACAAGTTCACTGGCATTAATATCCATATTGCCCCAAACACCAGGCCAATCGTGACCACCACCGTCTACTGTATAAAGCCATACTTTAGTACACGAGTCATTGTTACCATATTTTTCGAAAGATACAGTACTTCCATCGTTTGTTGAGGTATTCGGAAAAGTCCCCAAAGATTCTAGATTTATAGAATACATATTAGCAAAGAACTCAATTGTTTCTGGAATACTAGGATACGCTCCCCACCCATCCGCGTTGTAATAATCACCATCGTAATAGGTTATATCGTCATTTGTTCCATGAATCTCCAATATTCCTACTTTTTGTGAAGGATTACAGTTTTCTAAAATATCTTCCATAATCATCCCTGAAACAGGAGCAACTCCAAGGAAAGATTCAGATGCTTCACATGCCAATAAGTAACAAAAGTCCCCACCATTTGACATACCTGTGCAGAATACTTTTTCAGGGTCAATATCACCGTTGCTTGCAAACTCATCGATAAGGCTTACTATAAAGTTTACATCGTCAACCGATTCATTGTTTTGAAAGTCGTAACCTACATTAAAAAATGTATTTCCAAATGAATCCTCAATACCCTGTGGGTAACACACGGCAAACCCGTATTGCATCGCTAACTGATTGAACCCTGAATAATTCATAATTCCCTCAGCTGATCCCGTATATCCATGACATACAAATACAAGTGGAGTATTTTCTTGCTCTGGAAGAGGGTTAAAGTATATATATTCTCTTAGGAATTTATCTACATTAATATTACCATACTCAATCACTACTAAATCTGAAAACAGAGTGTTGTCAGTAATGTCATCATCAACAGTTCCATTCACGTTACTTATAGTTACATCTAAGTTATAAAACCCAACATTTTCCGCAGAGAATACATCTGGATGAGAAAAAAAATATGATTCACCTGATTCAAGATTAATATTTTCAAAAGCAGCTGTATACGCCACGCTTCCTCCGAGAGACCATACAATATCAAAACTTTCAATCAACTCTGTACCTGAGTTGGAAACTACGCCTTCTATATTTAGCTCTGTTCCTTGTTCAAGATTCAGGGGCACATTCAACTGTGTTAACGCTAAATTCAAACCAGTCGGTTCATATACTAATACATTGTCGATTGCCCATCCAAACATCCAGCCACCACCATCGTTGTAGCGAAATGCTAAACGAACATTGTTATTACCTGCCAATGAAACTAAATTTATAGACTCACTAACCCAAACTGTTTCATCAGAGTTACCATTTCCATTGATTTCTTGAAGTACTGTCCACTGTAATTCTTCTAGAGGTTCACCATTATCAAAAGCATATTCAATAGTAGCAACTTCGGTGCTTC
>CAJWLO010000111.1 GCA_913043235.1 uncultured Fidelibacterota bacterium | reverse complement strand
TATTTCCAGATTAGACCCCATTTTTACCGCCACTTCACATTCGACAGCCAGATTACCGTAGTTTTTAGCTTTAAGCGACGCCGGGGATTGATGTACTGAATCAGATAATATTCTTCCAAATACTGGTTCAGATGCTCCAACTCGTTCCTGCATCACCCTAGTGGTATAAGCTATTTTGTAGCCAGCGTATCCTCCAGCATCTTGAGCCCGTAAAAGCATGAATTCCTTTTGTACATCATAGGCCTCCAACTCTGAGGTGGGAGCCAGTTCAGTTTTCATCAAGGAAAAAGGTTTTCTTTCTCTATATTCTCTATATAGAAGAGCACCCGCCTCTTGTACTTTACTTGGCATTTTTTAACTCCTTGCAAATATTATTCCCTGAACGGTCTATCTCTCCATTCAAGAGCCGCCTTTAATCCTTGCTCACTTGAAATTTGGTTAAACTCCTTAACAATTGGAGATTGATGAGAAACAGCGTCTGTTTCTGCTGCAATGACCTGCATCATGTTGCGACCCATAAGATCTAGCGCTTTATTAACTATACTTTTGTTTGCCGCCAACATTTCCCACGGGATTTTTGCCATTTTTCTGGCCAAATCCTCCACCGCTGCCTCCAACCCTTCTGCAGGAACAGACTTCCATACTAATCCCATATCACTGGCTTCCTGCCCAGATACAGTTTCTCCCGTTAACATGAACCATTTTGCCCATTGTGGACCAACCATATAAGTCCACATATGCGTAGGAGGCGTTCCCATAGAGCGGACCGGTGGAAAACCGATATTGGCATCATCAGCTGCGATAATGATGTCGCAATGCAGGGCCAAATCGGTACCACCTGCAATCACATGACCGTGTATACCCGCTATAACTGGTTTACTTAGATCAAATATTGAGGTCATCAACCTGGCGGTTTTTTGTAACCTTTGCATATCTGACCTGATATTACCTCGTCTCGCTTTAGTAATTTCCCTATCTTCATCTGTTTGAGGCGGCGTAATATCATATCCAGCACAAAAAGCACGCCCAGCGCCTCTTAGTGTGATGACTCTAATGTCCGGATCTTCATCTGCATCAGTTAAGCATTCAATTAACTCAGCTTGTAACTGTGGACTTAAGGCATTAAGTTTCTCAGGGCGATTTAATGTAACTCTACCTATTCCGTCAGAAGCTTCATATTTTATAAATTCATATGTCATTTATATTTCTCCTTTTCTAAGAATTCTCCATATACATCTCTGATTCCATTTCCTTTTTCAAATATATTGAGGCAGCGAAATATTATCAAGAAGAAGTATTAAAATTAGATTTTGTATTAGGTTACTTATTAAAACCATAATAAATAAGAGCTTTCCTTGAAAGATTTAGCAAAAAGCATATACCGATGGCACCCTTCTCCACCGTTCTTCTATGGCTGGATTGTTTTGGGTACCGCGTCCATTGGTGCATTAATAGCTACTTCAGTGGCACAAACAGTATTTGGCGGAATTCAGGATTTGATTGCAGGGGATATTGGATGGGATAGGAAAACAATAGCGTTAGCAGCCACTCTTGGAACATGGACATCTGGATTGACGATGCCTTTTATAGGAAAACTTGTAGATAAATTCGGTCCCAGATGGATGATGTTCCTTGCATCATTAATGGTTGGCCTCGGAACTATCTACTTTTCCAATAGCCACTCGTTATGGCAATTTTTCACAGCCTATATTGTGGTACGTGCTATTGCTGGACCAAATTTACAAAATCTTATTCCCCGTACAGTAGCTGTAAATTTCTTTGAGAAAAAGCGAAATTTCGCTATGGGTATTACCTCTCTAAACCGAATAATCGGTGAATCCATAAATATTCAGGTGATAACCGCCATTGCGACAACCTACTCATGGAGAACAGCTTATAAAATAATAGGCTTGGTTTCCATTCCACTATCTCTGCCCATTTTCTTATTGATGAGGCACAAACCAGAACATGTTGGACAACTACCAGACGGTGCAGCAAAAACCACTGTAAATAAGGAAGAACTTAAGGTTTCTGAAAAAACTTGGACTGTAGCTAAAATAATGGCTCTCCCATCATTCTGGTTCATAATGATAGGGGAATTTATAGCTGTTACATCGACTTCAATGACACTATTTCAAGTAGTACCATTCTTGACAGATGGGGGAATATCCCAAAACTCCGCTGCTGCTGCCTTGACTTTAGGAAACGTTCTAGGGGGACTATCAGTGCCTATCTGGGGATATTTAACAGACCGATTCACAACCAAAAAAATTGCCATTTGTGTTTTAATTTTGGCAATTATACCGTCGATCCTTTTTACACTAATTGAAGTTTCAACCTATGGCTTCGCCCTCGTCGTATTCTGGACTACGATTACAAGTCTCATATTTGTTCTAGGTAGCATGATGCTAGGAACAGTATTTAATAGAGCTTCTTTTGGCACCGTTACTGGAATGACAGGCCCTACTAGAACTGCTGCGATGGGTTTGGGGCCTTCAGTAGGGGCATTCGCTGTAGCTTGGATGGATAGCTATATGCCTATTTTTATAGCCACTGCAATAGGTTATTTCTGTGTAATTTTTCTCTATTACAACGTCAGGACTGGAAACTCTCCGAGATAAAATTCCTCATCCTAGCCTTAACTTTTGTTGCTAACATGGTCTCTTGTCTTTCGAAACCATGGGTAGCACCCGGATAAACATTTAATGTTGATGGGTTTCCAGATGCAAACCATCTTGAATGCATAAACAAAGTATCGTCTAAAAGCGGGTCCAAAGTCCCAACAGTAAAAAGAGCTGGGGCAAGGTCATGTAAATGGGCATACAGGGGTGATATATCTGGGTCTCTTCTATCATGGTTTGGTAAATAATGATCAAAAAACCAATTCATCATAGGGGTACTTAAAACCAAATTACGATCTCCCCACAACTTGAGGCTCGGAGTTCCAGACATATCAAACACTCCATAAACCAAATTAGCACCACTAAACCCTGTGAATCCATGCTTATCTCGCATACGTATCATAGTTGAAGCGGAAAGGTGTCCACCAGCCGATTCTCCCCCAATGGCAATCTTGTCGGTACCAAATTCTTTCAGAGCGTTCTCAACAACCCATATTGCTACTGCTTCACAATCATCCTGGGCCGCTGGATAAGGATTTTCAGGAGCCAATCTATAATCAACGGAAATAACTGCTGCATTGCAATCGTTCATTATTTCTTCCAAATCATCATCCCTATGATGTGCTCTTCCAAATACCCAACCACCACCGTGTATGTGGAGGTATACTCCGTCTATTTGATCCTCCGGTATAAACGCTCTTACGCTAATCGGTCCCTCATCGCTTTGAATTTCTCTTTCTATGGCTTTTTCTGACAAAACCGGCTTTTTGTAACGTCCTATTCCTTCCTCTTGGTCATTTCTAATTTCGACTGGGTCTCTCTCATATGCTGGCGGGTATTCAGCCAACTCTTTTTCTAGATTTTGGACAAAATCCCGAACTTCTCTTTGCATATCCACCGTATAAAAAATATTTTCTTCCTGCATCAATTCCCCTTCCTTAAAACCTATATATGACTGTAGGGCTACTGCCTTACTTGACCATTGCCCAAAACCACCCATTTATATGAGGTTATCTCTTTTAACCCCATTGGTCCTCTAGCATGCATTTTATTGGTGCTTATTGCCACTTCAGCACCTAATCCAAATTGCCCTCCATCGTTAAATC
>CAJWLO010000110.1 GCA_913043235.1 uncultured Fidelibacterota bacterium | reverse complement strand
ACATGAATAAAAATATGATCCAAGCAACTAGAAATGCGCCTGCACCATCATCGCCACCATTTGAAGCAGCTATACGAGGGAATCTCCATATATTACCGGTACCTACTGCGATACCCAATGCACTTACCAAAAAGGCAAATCGTGATGAAAAACGTGGAGCTGAATTTGACATTTTATTTCCTTTTAATTTTTAGGTTATTTAATTTAGGTAAATTCGCAAAATGATCAATTAGCTAATTTTAATTAAACATTTTATTAATCAACACCCGCCTCATTTTTGTAAGTCTCATAAACTTCACGGAAAAGTTTGATATCTGCTTCAAAAGTCTCAGGCAGAAGAGGTCCAAAAGAGAATCTAAAGAATCGGTCATATGGTGTTTTGTATTTGGAATCTTTCGAATGGGGACGGCCCATATCGCAGTCAAAAGCACAGAGAATTGCTGCACCGCGCTTGAACAACCGCTTGTTCAATTCATCACTGGTCATCCCTTTGGGCAACTCAAGCCAGTGATAGAAACCTCCATTGCCGGTATAGACGCCTAAACCCATCTCCTTGAAAGCCTTTCCATATCGCTGACGCTGCCAATTGTAGTGTTCCTCTACCGCTTTGCGTGCTTTTTTGACACGGCTTGAATCGAGAAGCTTGATTGCATAATGTTGAGAAGGATGGCTTACACCACCCATCCCAAAACTGGAGTAATTTGCTAAGATTTCTATATTACTTTTACTGGCAATAATCCAGCCGATGCGAATTCCCGGTGATTGGAGACCTTTCGTACAGGCACCTGATAAGAAGACATTACTGCTATCAAAATCCTGCACAAATTCAATACCGCTCACTGAAGGAGAGTGGAACATTTCATATGCCTCATCGAGTAATATACCGTTACCGGGTTGCTCTGCGATCTCGATCAGCTCACGGAGTTCTTCACCAGAACGAGTTTGACCTGAAGGATTTTGAGGGTTTGAGATGATGGGTAGAATCGCTGTTCCTTCATCAAGATTATTTCGGTCATAATATTCTGCATTTTTTGGATGAAAGTTGTTTTCCTTATTGAAAGGAACAGTTTCATAGTCAGTATCGGTCTGTGTCATTATATCAAGGTAGGCGGGCCACTCAATATTTCCGATTCTCACTTTTACCTGTTTTTTTAAAAATGCCATTACGGTGTAAATCCCAGGTCGACCCCCGGCAAATATCATCACATTCTCAGGTGTGATGGTTGATCCATATCGTGAATTATAGTACTCAACAATGGCATCGCGTAATTTAGGATGCCCCCATGCCTTGGGGTAAAACCGATCCTCCCAAGTGACATCAACACTTCCTGGTAACTCTGGTCCACCAAATTTTTCCAATGGTGAGGTTAGCGGGAATCCTTGGGACCATGGATGGGTGCCTTCAGTCCCCATGAAACTCCCAAAGGTATCCCGAAATGCGTAAAGTGTCTCGTAAATACCCATAGGAGGTACGTGATATAAAAAATCTTTCATCAGTATTTACAATTAATTTTTCTAATTGTGAATTTTGATTAATTCGTCATAGCCACCGATAGCCTCTCCATCAATTACAATTTGAGGTACAGTAGTGGCTTTACCAACTTCTAATAGTTTGGATCGATCCCAGCCTAATTTTTCAATATTGATTTCTTCATAATCCCACCCCTTTTCATCGAAAAATCGTTTAGCGAGATCACAATAACTACACCAATTTGTAGTATAAATTTTTATCGATTTCTTCAAAAAAAAATTATTTCTCGTGCTTTTCTGCAACTATCAATATTTTATGAATTGCATATAAACCAGCCAATGATAAAGACCAGCCAACGACAAAATAAAATATTTCCATTAAATCAATTTCCTTTTAGTTAATTATAATATTTCAGCACCTAATTTACAGTTTTCAACTAATTAGCTCTAACTTGAATATTCAATAACTGGATATTAAACTCTTTAAGGAAAATCATGATAAAATATATTCGTTTTGCAGCTGCTCCTACTCTCACAGCATTTGGAGCTTTCTTTGCCCTAAGAGGTGAACATTGGATGTGGATCTATTTTGCAATATTCGCAATAATAGTCATTTTTGGAGATTTTGCTCTTGGTGATAACAGTGCAAACCCAAAATATCCCTCAACTAAAATCTTGAATTTTCTACTATATATTAATTTCCCCTTTCTTTTCGTTGCTGTTCTAGCAAGCATATGGATGGTAGGAGATTATCAGCTTCCAGATTGGGGTTCCTCTTTTATGATTGCAAGGGAGAATACAAACATATATGATTTAGTGGGATATGTTATCGTAATGGGTTTATTGGTTGCATCTGCAGGAACTAATGTAGGACATGAACTTACCCATCGTAAAAAAAATAAATTTGATATGTTTCTTGGCAATTGGTTTTTGGCCTTTACTTGGGATTGTGCATTTGCAATTGAACATGTTTACGGCCATCACAAATATGTGGCGACAGAAAAGGATCCTGCAACTGCTAGACGGGGACAAAACCCGTATTCTTTTATTTTCCGATCCACTATTTTATCACATCGAAATGCATGGGTTATTGAAAATAATAGATTAAAAAAACAAGGGTATAATCCTTTTTCTTTTCGAAATAAAATGTTAATTGGTTATGGTCGTTCAGGGCTACTTACCGCTGGAGCATTTTATTTGAGCGGTTGGGCAGGTTTAATAATGTTCCTACTGATTGCGGCCGGAGGAAAAGTGATGCTGGAGGGTGTAAACTATATGGAACATTATGGATTAATTCGCGAAGAAGGAGCTCCAATCCAGCCAAAGCATTCATGGAATACTAATAAAAGAATTAGCAGTATTTTACTTTATAATTTAACGCGTCACTCTTCTCATCATGAGGATTCTTCGTTAGAATACTGGGAATTGAAAGCATACCCTCACGCGCCAGAAATGCCATTAGGATATTTATCCTGTGTCTATTTAGTGTTATTTACACCATGGATTTACCATCGTATAATGGCTCCGAAATTAAAAGATTGGGATAAAAACCTTGCTAATAACACAGAAAGATTATTAGCACAGAAACAAAATGAAGCCAGTGGTTTGGCTTATTTGATCTCTTAGTCTGAACTTTCTTTCTTAACTAAATAAACGCTTACTGTATCACTATTAAATGCAGTAAACATACCTAATCCACCTTTTATATTTGAATAGGGTTCATTCAAATCTCTTGAATCTTGCCCACTTGACTGATATAACAAAACATAATCAGTCTGCACATGAAAAAGTACGATATCATGGCGCCCAAAATGGGTAACATTCGTAGGTAAAATAGTATATGAGGTATCAGCAAAAGGTTGAGAAATAAAACGCTTCCAGCGTGGAGGTGCTTGTTTTTCTAAAGGAGTTGGGTCTACTTCAACATTATCCATTAAAAGATAATGGTAAAGTTGATCGGGATTATCCCAATCAAGCTGAATCCGATTTGAATCAGTAAAAATCCAGTTTACGTAATCCCTATTCCTTGGGAATTCAGGGACCCAAAGTGTATCAATTGATGATGAAAAGCTATCAGGCTTCATTGGAACAACTGTTTCAGAAGTAAGCTGTTGTTCCATATAGTTTATTTCTAATCTAAATGTATCTCCAATTCCTACAACAAGATTACTATCTGGATAGTGGTAAGTAATTCCAAAGGTCGTGTCTGTCTCAGTTGTATCATTAGAATAAACGGGCTCAAGTTTAAAATTCTCATTTCCACGTGAAAGAATTACTTCAGCAGAATCAATTGGTGTTGGTTCAG
>CAJWLO010000109.1 GCA_913043235.1 uncultured Fidelibacterota bacterium | reverse complement strand
ATGGGACTGGTCATCGCTTGATGAAGCGGTTACCAGAACTGAGTTTGATATTGTAGATGCAGATAAAGGGCATATATTGGATGGGTCAAAAGCTCTTGCACTAACAATACAAAACGGTCGGGCTTGGCTGGGGAACTATTTTAATTATTCAGCTGGTGACACAATTGTTTTCTCGATCAACTACATGATCCAATACCCGATCGAGATCCAAGATGGTACATCGAATTTTCAAATGGATTTTTTCTATCAGGGAAGAGATGAAAATGATGTTATTGTTAATGATGGTTTCAAGGAAGATGTTTTTACACCAGAAGCAACCAACCCTGACAGCGTTTTATTAGCGGATGGGCAGTGGCATCAGATTGAAAGATCTGTTATTTATAACAGTGCAAATGTTAACAGAGTTGGAATTGGATTTGGTTTTAGCGATAATTCACAGTGGTTAGGGCTTAATAGAGCGACAACTATTTATGTTGATCAATGTGAGATCCAGCGAAAACCAAACTTAAACCCGAGTCCTTCTGAGTTCAAAATTTTACAGCCATCTGATGGTGATGTATTTAACCTAGACACTATTAAATTCTTTGAAACAATACCTTTTGAGTGGGAAGAGTCTGTTGATTCTGATACTCTTCTATACACAAACAGGCTCGTTGCTAAGATCCCTACTGATAATCTATCCATTTCATCCGGTTTTGAGGAAGTATATCATGTTGAAAGATTTAATGTAGATATCAATGATTGGGAATTATATGATATGCCTGCCGGATACCTGTTTAATTGGTTTCAGACAAACTCAGAAGATGGTGGCACTTTGTGGCCTAGTAAAAGAACCGTTTTTGTCACAGACTCGGTTTCAAGAACAGGTAATAGGAGTCTTAGGATGGGTACTATTGATGGACTTAATACCCCACAGCATTACACCTCACTTGGTCTGCAACTTTCACGTGTAAGCGAATTCTGGTCCAAGGACAGATTAGCTCCTGGTTCTTTGTTAAAGGTCCAAGGCTATATGATGACGCCCAGTGATGATAAAATATCTGGAGAAAATTCTGTTATAATCCAATTATGGGGTAGAGGAGAAGACTGGGTTTACGAGATTAGTCCTGAGTTAAATGCATCTTTTTCGTCTGATGAGTGGCATCCATTCTCAACGGAAATGATTGTCCCTGAACAAAGTAATTTCCCGGGCACAGCCTGGGCGGGTATCATATTCCGTTATCATCAGGTAGCAGGAGCTTCTGGTACAGTTTACATTGATGATGTAACCATATCTGTTTCTGAACCAATCCGGTTTTTTATCACCTACTACTACGAAAGGCTGACAGATGTAGAAAGCACCGTTATGTCAGCAGCATATTTGAATGGTCTTTTTGATTTTATTAGATCGGATCTAAATGGAATCAGTTTTACTGAAGTGCAACTTGAATGGGGAATTCTTGCTACCGATTTTAACACAGAAACCTACGCTTCAAATTCACCAATTACGATCACAATAATTGGTGAAATTCAAGCAAATTTACAACGTGCTGGTCCTGAAATAAGCCAAGAAGAACTAGTCCCTGATTTTTTAAGGTGAACCATCAAATGAGATCAAGAATTTTTTCATGTTTTGTATTAGGTTTTATTCTGGTTTCTATTTTGGTTGGTGATGATTTATGTCCTCCAAAAGGCCTAAAGGGTAGGTCATCCGATGGCCAGATAAGGCTTGATTGGGAAGATATTGATAACGGTATTAACTATAATACACTATTTTTAGAATGTTTCCCAAATTGTTGGTTGCCTTCCCAAGCTACCATTATCCATGAAGTCGATAATGGTACAGGAGGATGGTTTAGAGATCCAGACGGAGACTTTGTTTGCTCTTATGGAGGGGCATGTGATGATATTTATTCAGATGAGATTGAGTGGGGTGCCTGGGGTGGATGGTCAGCGCCAGGAGATGCAATAGATAGTAGGATGAACTTTGGCCCGTTTGATATCCCAGTAGATTCAATTGTATACCTGAACTTTTATGAGGTATATATTGATTGGGCATGGCAAAATAATCAAAATACGGTTGAGATATCTACTGATGATGGTGATACCTGGGAAACTGTATTTATTTCTGATGCGTATCAAGTTGCAGATACATGGTCGGAAGCGACTGTTGATTTGCAGGCGTACGCAGGTCAAAGTATTTTAGTCTCATTCCGTTATGTTTGTGATTTCGGGAATTTAGAAGCATGGATAGTTGACCACGTTGGTATCTATTATTGGAATAGTTCCCAGGATCGTGCTTCTGGGGAAATAAATACCGAGCAGGAAAATTTTGATTTGTTAAATCGTATGATTCCTTCGAGAGATAGTAATGAAACAGTTAAAACAGACGGCCAAACAGTATTGTACGCAGGAAAGCCAGCTCTATTCAGGCCGATTGAAAACAGAATATTTAATGAACAGACAGCAATATTTAGTGAACAGGAAGCGACTGATTTATATTTGTCGAGAGATTGTGCGGACAATCAGACTAAATTAAATATTTTCTGCTCGGAAGGGGACTGGCCAGAAGAAGTATCGTGGTCAATATATGATTCATCAGGCGTGTTAGCATTGACTGGCCTAGCCCCGGATAGTGCCGATACTTGCTTCACCAATGGATATTATACACTAGTTGGCAATGATGCTTATGGTGATGGCTGGGATAATGCGTATTTGACCATTACCACTAGTGGTGGAGATACCCTAATGAACTTTACTATTAATAATGGTTACGCTGATACTGCGATGTTCTATGTAGGCCCATTATATGGATGCATGGATCCATATGCAAACAACTATAATCCCTATGCGAATATTGATGATGGTAGTTGTAGCTACACCACCTGTCAATTAAATGAGACTCGCTTTCACTGTAGTGAGGGGTATTGGTCAGCAGAAGTAGGTTGGTACGTCGAAGATTCTGTAGGAACAGTTGTTGCAAATGGTGTCGCAAATAATAGTGAAATTATAATAGCATGTATCGATGATGGTACCTACAAGGTAGTAGGAACAGATACTTATGGGGATGGTTGGAATGGTGCGTGGCTGACAGTCACTGATACTTCTGGAAATATATTATTGACTTGGACATTAGATAATGGGTTCATTGATTCTACCTATTTTTTTGCAGGACCTGTTTATGGCTGTACAGACCCTCTAGCTGATAATTATAATCATCAAGCCACAATCGATGACAGCAGTTGTATATATTTAAACTGTTATGATAATAAAGGATATGCAATATATCTAGATGGAGACTCCATAGATTTCACATATTTAAGCGCCCATACGATAACCGGTCTGGATAATGGGAGAGAATATTGTGTTTCTGTGGCTAGTGTCTATAATGAAGGTATCTCCGATACGAGTACTATCTGTGCTGTGCCATGGAACAATGTTATTTTCAGTCCTCTGGAACTTTCTTTTGATAGCTCGATACCAATTACATATCAAGAACAAGAACTCAGTATTGGGATTATGCCCGGTCATGACTCTTCTTCACTATTTAGATTTAGCTCTGCAAGTATGCCATTGTTCAGTCCGGATCAGAGTATGTTCTTTGCAGATTTCAATTTAGGTATGACCAACATGTACGATCCCAGCGGACTTTTTGGAGGCCTCTGGCAAACTGGGAATGCAGAAAATGCAAATAGTGGCTGGTTTGATTATGGGTTTTCGATAGACAGTTCAAATTTTGTTTGGATTAATGATGATTTAATTGGTGCTGCCGGAGGAGCTGAGAATGCATATCTTATTACTGAAGAAATTG
>CAJWLO010000108.1 GCA_913043235.1 uncultured Fidelibacterota bacterium | reverse complement strand
CATACAAACTACACCTTATCCCTTCAGGAATAATTTATGGAAAGCCCATATCTGTAATTGGTAATGGCGTTGTTATAGACCCTAAAGCCCTTCTAGATGAGATAGATTACATTAAACAAAAAGGCATCCGTCCAAAACTCATAATCAGCGATCGAGCACATATAATAATGCCATATCACATTGCGCTTGACGGCGCTCTTTCAAATCATCAGGGACAATTGGCTGCCGGAAGTACAAGAAGAGGAATTGCACCAGTGTATGCAGATAAAATGTTCCGTAATGGCATTCGAATTATTGACCTTTTGGAGCCCAATGTTTTCGAAGAAAAACTAATAAAAGGATATTCATTTACTAAAAAAATCATTGAAAAAGTCTTATGTAAAAGTTTTGACATTCCCATGAGCAAAATTTTAAACACGTATTTAGACTATGGTACAAAACTTGCTCCTTATGTATTTGATACGTCTGTTGAACTATACAATGCTCACAAAAATGGGAAGTCTATACTTTTTGAAGGAGCACAGGGTATTAGTCTTGATGTTGACCATGGAATATATCCATTTACAACGTCTTCCAACACAGCTGCAGGACACATATCTACTGGTACAGGTGTTAGCTTCAGAAATATAGACCGTATAATCGGTGTAGTAAAAGCATATTTGAGTCGTGTAGGTGAAAGCCCTTTGCCATCAGAACTAATGGGTGATGAAGCTGAGGCTCTTCGAGAAAAAGGTGGTGAATATGGGACTACAACCGGTAGACCTCGGCGAGTTGGGTGGCTTGATCTTGTGCAGGTTCGACAAGCAGTTCGTGTTAATGGTCTTACGGAGATAGCACTAACAAAGCTAGATGTATTAAACAACTTCGAAACTATCAAAGTATGTGTGGCTTACGAAGTATTTGGAGAAAAAATTGACGAAATGCCTGCAAGCCTAAGTTGCTACCGAGAAGCTAAGCCTATCTATAAAAAACTTCCTGGATGGACAACGCTTCCAGACAAATCTTGGGAACAGGGGTTTTCTGCCTTACCCGAAACTCTGAAAAATTATATTTCTTTTATAGAAAATGAAATAGAGTGTGCGGTTAAAATTATTTCTGTTGGTCCTCAGCGTCACGAAACTATTTTAAGGTAATGGCGTTCACAAAAGAAACCGTTGATTTCAATGAACTGGACAATGCACAAATTGAAACAAAATTAAATGAACTAAATATCCCCCTCACGGTTGAAGAAGCATTAAAAATCCAAAAGGATATGCTAGGACGTGCACCATCTCTAGTTGAGCTTGTTCTTTTTTCAATCCAAGGATCAGAACATTGTAGTTACAAAAGCAGTAGAAAATATCTGAAACAATTTACTACAAAAAGTCCAGATGTTATTTTAGGAGCAAAAGAAGATGCTGGAATTGTTTCTATTGCAAAAGATTATGATGGCCACCATTGGTGTATTGTAATGAGCCACGAATCACACAATCACCCATCTCAAATTGTTCCCTATGAGGGTGCTGCAACAGGAGTTGGTGGAAATGTAAGAGATGTGATGTGTATGGGAGCTGAAGTGATTGCCTGTACTGATTCCTTCCGTTTTGGCGAAATAGAAAACAATAAAACCAAATGGATACATGATGGAGTAGTGTCTGGGATAGCAGGTTATGGAAATCCTCTAGGGATTCCAAATATTGGTGGAGACTTATATTATCATGAAGGATACAATGAAAATTGTTTGGTAACGCTTGTCACAATTGGAATAGTTAGAGACGACCATATTATTCATTCATATGCCCCTAATAATGCTAATGGATATGACCTAATTCTTATTGGAAAACCAACAGATAACAGTGGTTTTGGCGGCGCAAGCTTTGCATCACTAGAACTAGAGCAAGAAAAAAAAGATCAAAATAAAGGAGCAGTTCAAGAACCCAATGCGTTTTTGGAGCGACATCTTTTGAAATCTACTTATGCTCTTTTTGAAATTATAAAAACAGGAAAACTAATAGATAAAGTTGGATTTAAAGATCTTGGCGCTGGCGGCATAGCATGCGCAAGTGTAGAATTGGCAGAAACATCAGGATATGGATCAGAAATTTGGATGGATAAAATACATACCAGTCTTGAAAACCTACATCCTTCTGTCTATCTTTGTAGCGAAACACAAGAACGGTTTATGTGGGTATGTCCGCCGGAAATTACACCAATGATTGTTGATCACTATAACAAAGTTTTTGATCTACCAAATGTAAGCAATGGCGCCAGAGCATCAGTAGTAGGAAAAATAAGAAATGATGGACAATATATTGTCCACAATGGGAATGAGCAAATTGTCAATGCTCCAGCAAAAGAGGTCACAAAAGGGTTTTTATATGACCGGCCATATAAACAAAGAAAAAGTGAACATTACGAGCCCGTTATCAATTTCCCAACTAATTTCAATGAAATATTATTAAACATACTCTCCCATGAAAATGTGTGTAGCAGAGAACCGGTGTATGAAAAATATGATAAACAGGTTCAGGGTCGTACGCATACAGAAACGGGGCTCGCAGATGCTGGTGTTATGTCCCCGTTTAATTCAAAACAATACCCAAAAGAAATCCGACAAATTGGTATCGCTTTATCCACCGATCATAATCCTCGCTACGGAATTATAGACCCGTATTGGTGTGGTGTTAATTCTGTAGTAGAGTCTATGCGCAATGTCGCTTCTGTTGGCGCAACGCCCCATGCAATTACAGATTGTTTATGTTTTGGAAACCCAGAAAAGCCAAATCAAATGTGGGAATTTGTAGAAAGTGTCCGGGGAATCAATGATGCCTGCAAGACCATAACATTAAAGCACTCTCCTAAACAGCCTACCCCAATTATTGCTGGGAATGTTAGCTTTTATAATGAATCTAAGAATAATTCAATACCACCAAGCCCTATAGTAAGCTGTCTAGGGACAATACAAAATGTAACCAGATCAATCAAAACAGGCTTTACACATAAAAACTCAAGTTTGATTTTGGTTGGAGAACGAAAAGATGAGTTAGGTGGTTCTGTATTATATAGTCTATTTAATGAACTTGGGAAAAATATACCAAAGCCAGACCTTGAAGAAGTGAAAAATCAAATTTTTGGTATAACTGAATGTATAGAGAACGGACTCATTAGATCCTGTCATGATATTTCTGATGGTGGCATTGCCACTTCTTTATGTGAAATGACATTTAAAAATTTAATTGGTTGTGAAGTGTCTATTGATAGCAACTTGTCAAATGATAAAATATTGTTTTCAGAAACCGGTGGTTTTGTTCTTGAAACAAAAGATAAAAATGTTTCTTCGATTCAATGCATTTTTAATAACTACAATATTCCTATTATAAAAATTGGAAAAACTACAGGGGAAAAAATAAAAATTAATAACGTCATCGATATTTTGATCATGGATGCAAAACACAATTGGGAAAACGGCTTAAGAAATAAGATTTAATAATAATATGATTCCATATGTCTAAAATTGATTATAAAACAGCAGGTGTTGACATTGATGCAGGTAATGAAGCTGTTAAACGTATAAAAGAGAACGTTACATCTACCTTCACGTCTGATGTTCTTACTGGTATTGGAAGTTTTGGATCATTGTTTAGTTTAAAAAACGTTTTAAATAATTATGAAGATCCCGTTATGGTTCAGAGCATTGATGGTGTTGGAACTAAAACCATTATTGCAAGGAAAATGAAAAAATATGATACGATTGGTATAGATTTATTAAGCGCTGCAGCTAATGATATTTTAGTCATGGGTGCTAGGCCCTTGACTTTTTTAGACTACATCGCCAATGATAAGTTAGAACCTGATATAATTGATCAAATTGTCTCTGGCATGGTTACGGCATGTTCAGATACTGGTGTATCCCTTGTAGGTGGTGAAACTGCAGAAATGCCTGACACTTACCTTCCAGGTGAGCATGACTTAGTTGGGGTTATTACCGGGGTTGTTGAACGTGATAAAATAATTGATGGCAATAAAATAAATGTAGGCGATATAATACTTGGCTTACCATCTAATGGCTTGCATACCAATG
>CAJWLO010000107.1 GCA_913043235.1 uncultured Fidelibacterota bacterium | reverse complement strand
TCAAAATCAACACCCTTTTGATTCTCTATTTTTAAAATGTTCTTTGATGTACCGTTTGACATTGCTATCGAACCACTACATAAAGAAATATATGGATATTGATCACCATATCTTGGTTTATCAAATCGTTCTAGAGATATTAGTATTCGGGTTTTTTCATTCAATGAATTTTCATATTTAAATTTTGAAAATAAATATTGTTCAATACTGCTTTTTAACCTTGACTTTTGGTTCTCTAATAGAGGTCCTATAAACTGAAATTCTAAATCCCCAAGAATAGGTCTGATAATAAAACCGCCTAAATCCAAATCAGTATCAATGAATGAATCTTTATCTTCACCAAATACCAATTCACTAAGAAAAATTCTTACAATTTGATCTTTGTGGCTCTTTGGTTCAATAATTAGTTCTGTAGTGGATCTATCATTTGATAGCGAATTCATAACTACATTACCATCTAGAATGATTTTTATTGGCAAAGCTTTAGAGATAGTTCCATCATATCTAATCGATATAGGAATAGAAAGCTTATTTTGCAGAAGGGGATTATAGTTTAAGATAGAAAGTTTTGATTCTGCTGATAATTTTCTTATGCGTTTATTTATACTTGTTTTTAGATTCGTATAAAGGAAATTATTGCTTTGGTCTTTCTCGTATAATAAATCTTTTTTAAGAATTAATCCGATAGCCTTATTTAGATTTAATAACTGCTCATCAATTTTTAAACCATTTAAACTTTTCGTAATAGTTTTAATCTCATCGAGAGCTTGTTCTCTTTCTGCTTTTTTCCTTTGAAAATAAACTTCTCTATCTAGACCTAATAATATGTAAAATTTTTCTTTATCCTGAAATTCATCAATCTTTTTAACTTCATTGAGACTTTGTTGAATACTAGTTTGTACAAGGTCAGTATATCTGTCTTTGACTGTCTTTGATAAAACAACCACCTTTTCTCTGGTACTAGTGCTTTTTATTTCAACTTTTAATTGTCGTGCTATCTCATTTTCTGCCGAATTAAAGGCCTTTTCCCGATAATCTTTTTCTTTTACAGATGATATCCCCACACCTTGTATATATATATGGTCTTCTTTTAATTGGTAGGTCCATTCAGGTTTTGTTCCTGCACAGGAAAAAAATATTACTATTATTAATAAGTGAAGTGTCTTTCTAAAATGAAAACTAATTAACATAATCTAAATATACTCAAAAAATAATTTACTCTTCATAATATGTATCCCCTTATAATTCTACAAACAAAAAACCCCGCTAGATATTTTGCCTGGGGTTTAAAATACCCCCCCCTTATATATGCGGGAAGTGGGGTATCATGGGTATACTAATCATCTTTATTGAATTACTACTGAATCCAACTCTAGATTATTGGGGTAGCATATGGGTAGCAGATTACCCTGTTTTTGCTACGATTTTTACTAATTAGGTTGGTAGTGCTCCTAATAGCATAAAACCCCGCTTATGCAGGGTTTTTATGACGATGAAAAGCTTGCGGAGAGGGAGGGATTCGAACCCTCGAACAGGGTTTGCCTGTTACTCGCTTAGCAGGCGAGCGCCTTCAGCCGCTCGGCCACCTCTCCAATATTGGTTTGTAAATGAATATTAAATTACAGATTATATATAGGAGAACAAAATTAACGGACCAGATGATATTTGGACTTATACATTTTATCGAAATCAATATATACTAAAAATTAGAAGTAATTATTTTTTGATCCCAAAGTAAAACCAGATATAGCTAGTTTCTAAGGCACCGACCTAGAATACTGCTAGTAAATCAATGAATATAAAAAGATCAATCGATTTTATGTAAAAATTCTGATATTTTCGAGATCAATAAGTCGAGCCCTACTCCGCTGACTGCAGAAATGTCAAGTACTTCCTGATTAAAGTCCTGCCATTGGTGTGAATTGTCTGTTATCAGATCCATTTTGGATCTACATATAAGATTAGGTTTTAAACCCAGATCCGGGTTGAACTGTATAATTTCATGCTGAAGTGTTTGATACGTATGCAAAGGATTATCATCCACGGATTCTATTAAATAAATTAATATTTTATTTCGCTCCACATGTTTTAAAAACTGGTGTCCCAACCCTTTTCCTGAACTGGCTCCATCTATCAGTCCTGGGATATCCGCCATCACAAAGGATTGATAATCATTATATTGTACAATCCCCAGATTGGGCTCAAGAGTGGTAAATGGATAATCTGCAATCTTGGGTCGGGCGGCGGAAAGACGAGCAAGTAATGTTGATTTTCCTGCGTTAGGAAGACCAACCAACCCCACGTCAGCCAGAACCTTTAGTTCAATCTCAAATACCCCTGATTCTCCAGGTTTTCCTGACTGTGCTTTTAGAGGCGTTTGTAGGGTAGAAGTTTTGAAATAAGTGTTTCCACGTCCACCGTAACCACCCTGGCATACAATAACACGTTGATTCTCTTCTACAAGATCAGCCACTATATCTGCCTTTTCTATCTTTTTGATTATGGTTCCAATGGGTACCGAGACAATAACATCTGAACCATTCCGACCAGTTTTACAAGCACCTGTACCTTTGGCACCGTTTTCGGCATTATACTGTTTCATGTATCGAACATCTTGCAATGTATGTAGGTTAGAGTCTGCCTGAAAAATAATATGCCCTCCCCGGCCACCGTCGCCACCATCAGGGCCTCCTTTAGGAATATATTTTTCCCTGCGAAAAGATACGGCTCCAGCACCACCGCTCCCTGCTTTTAATTCAACTTTTGTATAATCAATAAACATGTAATCATAAGACGGAGTTCGCCAACAAGAATATATACGTATTTATAGAATATGTAGAAACATGATCAAGCCATATTGGCCACAATTTCCACACCGAAATCATAACATTTCATTTTTATTGCTTCATCCATAAGGCGGTGAAAATCATATGTTACGTGTTTTTTAGTTATAGCACTTTCTATTCCGGTGACTATTAGGTCAGCTGCATCCTGCCAACCCATATATTCCAACATCATCACACCTGATAAAATTAGAGAACTTGGATTAACTTTATCCTGTCCTGCATACTTGGGAGCCGTACCATGAGTGGCTTCAAATATTGCATGTCCGCTTATAAAGTTGAAATTGGCCCCGGGGGCTATGCCGATACCACCGACTATGGCGGCTAACGCATCAGATATATAGTCACCGTTTAGGTTTGTGGTAGCAATAACATCATATTCTGCTGGACGCAATAGTATTTGTTGCAAGAAAGCATCTGAAATCACATCCTTTACGATAAGTTCCCGTCCTTTGTGGTTAATAACCTGCCAAGGACCACCATCCAAGTTTTTAGAGTTGTAGTATTCCTGGGCTACTTCATAGCCCCAATCACGGAAGGCACCTTCCGTGAATTTCATAATGTTGCCTTTATGAACCAAGGTGACCGATTTGCGTCCTTTAGACAATGCTTCATTAATTGCAGCATGCACAAGACGCTGTGTTCCTTCTTTTGATATAGGTTTAACCCCTAGGCTAACGGTATCCGGAAACCGAATATTTTTCACATTCATTTCTTCCATTAAAAAAGATTTTACTCGTTCTAATTCATTCGTTCCATACATCCATTCAATGCCTGCATAGATATCCTCTGTATTTTCTCTAAAAATGATCATATCTACAAGATTTGGCTCTTTAACTGGCGAAGGAACGCCCCTGAACCAGCGTACAGGCCTTACACAGGCAAAAAGATCCATTTTTTGTCTCAGGGCCACATTTAAGGATCGTATTCCCCCGCTGACAGGGGTGGTTAACGGGCCTTTAATCGCCACAAAATGATCCATAATGGTATCTATTGTTACCTGAGGTAGCCAGTCCCCGCTATCATGGTAAGCTTTTTCCCCTGCCATTACCTCAAGCCAGTGAATTTTTTTCTTACCTCCATAGGCTTTTTCTACCGCATTATCAAAGACATTTACGGCTGATCGCCAGATATCAGGGCCAATTCCATCGCCTTCTATATATGGGATAATGGGATGATCTGGTATATTAAGTTTCCCTTGAGATGTACTAATTTTTTGTGACCTG
>CAJWLO010000106.1 GCA_913043235.1 uncultured Fidelibacterota bacterium | reverse complement strand
ATTATATATCTTTTAAAGGGGTTACTTCAGGCGCACATAAAACTTTGAGTTACGAGCGACCTGAAAAAAATGTTTTCTATATTCGTTTTCATCCACACGATGCTGATGAAGTTGAAATTCGATTGACACCTCAGTAACGCCGGTTTTTTGTTTCTATACATTTAGGATTAGTAGCACGCACATTGTTGAGTAATTTTTTGTAATTTTCTATATGAAACGCCAAATTTATTTTCCCATTTCAGTATTTATTTTACTACTTAACACACAATTTATATATGCACAAGCACCAAATCCTGGTCAATATTCTCAAGCAGTTTATAATATCATTGAAGAAAGAGGATATTTGGTCCCAATGCGAGATGGAATATTGCTCTCAGTTGATGTTTATAGACCAGAAAGTCAGGATAAATTCCCAGGTATCCTTACTATTACACCTTATGATAATGTAGGACCAAGAGAAAGAGCCAGATGGTTTGCGAGAAGAGGTTATGCTGTAGTGTTGGCTGATTCTCGTGGGAGATTTGATTCTGAAGGTGATTGGGAACCATTTGATTATAGACACAAAACAGATGGTTATGATTTAGTTGAATGGGTAGCTAAACAAGCATGGAGCACAAATAGCGTTGGAATGATCGGTGGATCTTATTTAGGTTGGACACAATGGTGGACGGCAAGTCAAGCCCCACCATCACTTAAGGTAATTGCTCCAGCAGTTGCACCGCCTGATCCTTTTGAGAATATCCCTTATCAGAATGGTATTATGCTTGGACCGTTTGTTGATTGGGCATCATGGATGTCAGGTCGAACTGCACAAGTTATAGATGAGGGCCCTTATGGTGGCTTTACAAATTCTCGATGGGAAGATTTACTTCATACACCTTATTTAAATATCAATGAAAACCGTGGCCTTAAAAATGGAGACTTTTGGAAGTCATGGGTAAGAGCTAATCTCTCAACTAATTCATACTGGGATGGTATGGAATACCAATCGCCAGAAAATTGGAATAATATAACTGTACCTTCATTAAATATGACCGGTTGGTTTGATGCTGATTTTCCAGGTTCTCCAATCAACTATCTTGGTATGAAAAAGCATGGATCTACATCTAAAGCACGTCGGCCGAGCTTAATTATTGGACCATGGTCTCATGGTCTTAATTACCGTGTTGTCGCAGGCGTTGATTATGGTCCAGAAGCAAAAATAGATCTGGATGGTTATATCACTCGTTGGTTTGACTATTATTTAAAAGGAATTGAAAATGGTGTTCCAGAAGATCCTAGAGTATATGTATTTATAATGGGTCCAAATAGATGGTTTGCTGAAAAAGATTGGCCTTTACCTCAAACCAAATGGACTGATATTTATCTACAAAGCAACGGAAATGCAAATTCAAGTCGAGGCGATGGTACACTGAAATGGGGTCTTCCCAAAACAACTCAAAATGATACTTATACTTACGATCCAAATAATCCTACCCCAGATCCATATGGAGATCATGGTCATATCCCAGGAGCAGTTGATGCTAGTGGGCCTGCATTAAGAAATGATGTTTTAGTTTATCAAACTGACGCACTAAATAAACCTATCGAAGTAACGGGTCCAATTGAAGCCATTCTTTATGCTTCTACATCAGCTGAAGATACAGACTGGATGGTAAGGTTGGTGGACGTTGGCCCCGATGGAAGTCAGATGCTTTTAGGTGAAGGTGTAATGAGAGCTCGTAATCGAGATCCAAAAAATAAAGGGAAATTTAATGCAGCGGAATTAAGCATGATTAAACCAAGCCAAATATATCGCTATCAAATTAATTTTTGGCGTGTAACTGGTAATGTATTTGGTATAGGCCACCGTATTCGAATTGAAATATCCAGTAGTTATTATCCATTTTATTTACGTAACCTTAATTCAGGATTAGATAATTCTGGATTGGCCACTGACAGAGATATGGTAGTTGCTAAACAGAAAATTTATCATGGGTCCGATTATCCATCAAAAATTATTTTACCAATAATACCTAGACGATAGCAAGTTGAAACCATTATTCAATATCAAGTGTTAATTATGAAGAAAATACTTTCAATTTCAATATTACTTTTCCTTTTTGCTTGTGAAGATGATAAAGCTGATGAACCTGATGAGCCTGTTATTTTTGATGGCACCTATAAATTATCAGAAGCCTCTATGGGTTGTGATGGTGCCACTGATATTCAATATGTAACAATTGATGGTCTAAAGGTATGTAGATGGGATTATGATGGAGATGCCTGTGACGATGGAGATGATTGTTACTATAAAGACAGTTTCATTGCAACAAAACATGGAGATGCATTAAAGATTGATTTTGGAGACAATGAAGGAAGTCTTGTGGCTACAAGGCATGGGACCAATGGTTTAAAAGTAGACTTCGGTGGTGATGGTTATGAAATTTGGGATTATGAGTCTTCTGAGGTAAAAACTTATTCTCCAATTTGTAGTAATGATTAACAATTATTTGATTTCAAAAGGTTATGGCGCAATTTCTTGGGCTTGGATAATAATTGTATTTATTCCATTGGTAACAATTGGTGTTTCCAAGATTAGAAAACCAACCATATAGTGGAGTAAAATATAAATATAGGAAAAATTATTTCGCGCCATGCCAAATATAGGCCCAATCACACAGCATTAGTATTTGGTGAAAAAAAATTCAGTTATGTAGCATTCAATGATCAAGTGAATGCCCTTGCTAATGGATTACTTGAATCTGGCATAACCAAGGGAGACAAAATTGCTACTGTACTACAAAACTCTATTGAACTCCTCATTCTTTATTGGGCTGCTCCAAAAATTGGAGCAGTCATTGTTCCTTTGAGCCCTTTATTACAACCAACAGGTATTTCAAAGCTTATCACACAAGTTGATGCAAGAATGATTATTACCAGTTCAAATTATTTTTCTATTGTAGAACAAGCATTGAAAAATATTAGTGGAGTTTCTAAAAACTGTGTAATAATTACTGATAATATAACCGCAAAAAAGGGTCGTAGATATAAAGACTTGGTTTCTCGATCTAATGATGAGCCGCCCGAGATTAATGTTACAGGAGAAGATATTTATAATATCATTTTTTCTAGTGGCACTACGGGAGAACCAAAAGGAATTATACATACTCATTATATAAGGTCAATGTATTGTGCTTTATTTTCTCAGGCTTTCAGATATAAACCGGAAAGTATAACATTACACACAGGGTCAATAATTTTTAATGGTGCATTTCTTACCTTGATGCCAAGTTTCTTTAATGGTGGAACTTTTATTTTACATGAAACATTTTCAGTAGATAAAATGATTGAAACAATTCAGAAAGAAAAGGTCACACATATTGCAATGGTGCCATCTCAAATCACAGAATTACTAAATCATCCTAATTTAAAAACGAGTCACCTTGAATCAATTGAAATGTTATTGTCTGTTGGTGCGCCACTCCATTTGAACCAAAAAAAACAGTTGTTAGAACTCATTCCCAATAGTTTCTATGAACTTTATGGAATAACCGAGGGTTTTATGACTATACTTGATAAAACCGATGCCAAACGAAAAATGGGATCGGTAGGCTGTTGTACACCATTTTATAATATACGAATTTGTAATGATAAAGGAGATGATCTAAATCAAGGTGAAGTCGGTGAGATTGTGGGCAAAGGCCCATTAACAATGCCAGGATATTATAAACGACCAAATCAAACAAAAAAAATATTACGTGATGGTTGGCTATTTACTGGAGATTTAGGCTATTTAGATGAAGATGGTTTTTTATTTTTAGTTGGCCGTAAAAAAGATATGATTATAACAGGTGGTGTAAATGTATATCCTCAGGATATTGAAGAAGTAATAATGAAACATCAATCTGTCGCTGAAGCAGCAGTCTTCGGTGTTTTTGATGAAAAATGGGGCGAGACACCCGTGGCTGCTTTAATTCTTAAATCAGGAGAAAAAAATACTGAAATTGAAATGGAAGATTGGATTAACTCTAATGTTTATGCAAAATACCAACGTGTATCAAAGGTAATAATAAAAAAAGATTTCCCCCGGAATGTAGCTGGAAAAATATTAAAGCGTGTTATGCAAGAAAAATTGAATAAAGGGGCAATTTTGACCAATTAACCGCTTCATGGTATAAAATACCAAACCCCATCTCTCGATGGGGTTTCGTGAGTGACTGACGAGACTTGAACTCGCGA
>CAJWLO010000105.1 GCA_913043235.1 uncultured Fidelibacterota bacterium | reverse complement strand
GAGCATCACGTTGCCAACGTGAGGGTCGCGAGTTCGAATCTCGTCTCTCGCTCATAGAAAAAGCCCTATTTAACGGGGCTTTTTTATTTTCAGATTTCGTGCGATAAATGACATCTTTATGGCTGCTTTTTCTACATCGAGATTTATACCTTGATTTAACCTTAATAGTAGAAAATAGTACTACAAATTTATTTTGTAGTACTATTTCTATTATTTTTATCAGGATGATAGTATATTCGCCAAAATATAGTAAATTTCTCGTCAATGTCTAAATACAGATTTATATTACTTTTCATATTGCTAGCTAATATCCTGCTGGGCAGAAATTCTCTATATTCCATTGGGGTACTTGATTTTATACCCAAGGGCATTAAACCTGAGCTGGCTAATAATTTGACTGGTTATTTCACCAATGAAATCATTTCCACCAATGCGTTTCGGATTATGAGTAGAAGCAGAATGTCTAGGATTTTTAATGAGAGAGGTTTTGAGCAGACAGGGTGTGATAGTATTGATTGTGCAGTGATTGCGGGATATATGATTGATGTGGAGCAAATGATTATTGGATCCATTTGGAAACTTGACAATATTTATACGATTGATGTCCATATTATTTCTGTGCAATATGGTAAAACATTGAGGTCAAAGCGTGTTACTTATGAAGGGGATATGGATGGTCTGATAGACCAGGTGAAACTGCTGGCCTGGAATCTAATAGGAATGGAGCCGCCGGAACGATTGATTAAGAAACTGCAAACTAAAGAATACACGTTAATGATTGAAGAAGAGAAGACAAAAGGTGGAGCATTGTTTCGTTCTATGTTACTTCCTGGTTTTGGTCAATTTTATAGTGGTAAAAAAGTTTCTGCTTTTTCTTTTGCTAGTGCTGAACTGGCATTCATCATTATGGCTATGAGCCGCCAGTCCAATTTTCTTACATTACAGTCAGATCAGGAAAGTATTCGTGCATTATATGATGTAGCTACAGAACAGGAAGATATCAATAGATATTCTTCTCAACTGATTTCTCTAAATAATAAAATCAAGTCTGCAAATAGTCAATTAATGCTATATACAATATCCGCAGCAAGTGTCTGGGCACTGAATGTGATCCATGCTCTTGTCTTGGATCCTTCTTTTAGCGCCCGTGATAAGAAAACACAGGGTAGCGCGCTGGCAAGGTCTCTTCTAATACCAGGTTTTGGGCAACTTTACACTGGTAGGAAAACGGCTGGCTATACTTTCATCGGACTTGAACTGGCTTTTATTGGCTTGACATTAAATAGTTATTTGAATTCCCTATCCTTAAAGGAAGATCAGGAAAAGATCCAGGCGTCATATTTGGCTGCAATAACACAGGAAGACATAAGTAGGTATTCAAAACAGCTTGTCGATGTTGATAAAAAGATCAAGACTGCTAATAATTTCACATCGCTATTCACAGTATCTGCTATTGCTGTCTGGGGAGTGAATGTGGCCCATGCATTTATAATGAGAGCGGGGGATGGTAATGATGTAGCAACGTTGCCAATCACCCTGGCATATGACCCCATCAGCAAACACGCCCAGATCAATTGGATGGTCTATTTCTGATGAGGAAACTTTTAGGAATATTATTGATTCTTTTTGTCCTAGGCTGTGAAAATGAAACTACAGACCTGGATGATATCCTTACAAATCCACTTGATGAGAACCAAGTTAACTATGAAGTTCCTGCTTTCGTTTTTAATCCAAACCAGTACGATGTAGATCTTGTCAATACTTTTTCTGCAGAAGTATTTGCCATGGGTGTTGAAAATTTAGTTGGAGCTAATGCTTTGATACAATATGACCCGGTGAAATTATCCCTGGTAAATGTTAAAAATGGTGATTTGGCATCAGGCACTGGCGGGTCAATACCGATGTTCTTTTTTGATAATTCGATTCCTGGTATTGTAGAAATCGTGGCAGTATACCTGAATTCAGATTCGGTCGGCGTATCTGGAAATATAAAAATAGCTGAACTTGTATTCAGTGCCGCAACCACAGGGGAGAGTGAACTCGAATTTTTACCGGAGTGTGAAATGCTGGACCCGAATGATAATACCATAGAGATTTTGGGTTTTGCAAATGGTGTGGTAAATGCACAGTAGATCATTCATATTCATTCTGAATATTGTCCTTCTGTTTTTATTTAACAGTATTACTGCCCAAACCCTGATAGGAAATGATATTGATGGTGAAGCTGAAGATGATAATTTTGGTGTTTCTGTATCGATAAACTCAGCTGGTAATCGAGTAGCCATTGGTGCTAATTATAATGATGGTGCAGCCAATAATGCAGGTCATGTTCGCATATATGAATACATCAGCGGGAATTGGAGTCAATTGGGTAGTGATATTGATGGTGAAGCAGAAGGAGATCAATCGGGAAATTCAGTATCCCTTAATTCAATTGGAAACCGAGTGGCTATTGGAGCTTGGTCAAATGATGGTACGGGTAGTGATGCAGGTCATGTACGCATATATGAATACAGCAGCGGAAGTTGGACTCAATTGGGCAGTGATATTGATGGTGAAACTGCAGAAGATTATTTTGGAGTTTCAGTCTCATTAGATTCAGATGGTGATAAAATAGCGATTGGGGGAGACTGGAATGATGGTACAGGTAATAAAGCAGGTCATGTTCGTATCTACGAATACAGTAGCGGAAGTTGGACTCAATTAGGTAGTGATATTGATGGTGAAGCTGCGGGAGATCAATTAGGGTGGTCTGTATCTATGAGCTCAAATGGAATGCGGTTAGCCATAGGGGCAAGATATAATGATGGTGCAGCCAGTGATGCTGGTCATGTTCGTATCTACGAATACAGCAGCGGAAGTTGGACTCAATTGGGTAGTGATATTGATGGTGAAGCTGAAGGCGACTATTCCGGTGTTTCAGTAACAATGGATTCGATTGGTAACCGGTTAGTTATTGGTGCGAATATGAATGATGGTATTGCCAGTAATGCAGGTCATGTACGGGTATATGGCTTAGATATTATTCCACCTGTTGTTACATCCGTTACATCCACCACGGAAGATGGCTCTTATAAGATCGGTGATCAGATAAGTATTTCTGTGTATTTCAGTGAAGATGTTACGGTAACAGGTACACCGCAAATAGAACTAAATACAGGTGACTCAACCGGTACTACTGTTGATTATACCAGTAGTACAGGGAATATGCTTACATTTAATTATACGGTAGCACCAGACCATAACAGCAGTGATCTGGATTATATCAGTACCAATGCATTAACACTGAACATTGGTACTATCAAGGATGCCGCAGGAAATATTGCTACGTTAACATTACCAGCCCCAGGTGCAACAAATTCGTTAGGAGCCAATAAGGCTTTAATTATAGATACAACTGCTCCTACTATGACTATCACAGCTTCAGATGGTTCTATTACAGTGTCAAGTGGATCTACCACCAATGATTCATCTTTGACATTGATCTTCACCAGCAGTGAGGTTACAACCAATTTTGCATCCAGTGATATTACAATTACTGGAGGGAGCATTAATTCTTTTTCAGGTGGCGGTACAACCTATACAGCCACATTTACCCCCAGTGCTGATGGTGTTAAGACCATTGATATATTGACCAGTACATACACAGATTCGGCTGGAAATAATAATACTGCTGCCGCGCAGTATACCTGGACTTATGATAGTACACCTCCGACCATATCATCGGTATCCTTATCTACGGATAACAGCACAATAGATGTTACCATGAGTGAACTATCATATAAATCCTTAGATGGCGATTCATTACGAGTTGATGATTTCGAATTATCAATTGGCGGTGGTATAGCTACCATTTCCAGTGTCACCCCTAGCAGTATATCATCTAATGGTAATGTCTATACTTTAGGAATCACTCTTAATGGTACACCCAATGGTAATGAAGTGCTAACGGTTGATCATAATATTATCTACGATCTTGCTGGAAATGAGGCCAGTACTAGCCAGATTAGTGGGGAAACAATAACATTTTCAAATTATCAAAATGTGCACGAGAATGTTTCTAATTGGGTAACCAATAATGCCACATTCGAATCAGGTGCTGGTCCAAACGGTGATGCTTTAAAGTGGGTCGAAGGTGATGATTTAACAGCAGACAGATCTAAAGTTGGTTGGAGATTTCATCCAAATATTGATCTTAGTAATGTCTGGAATAGCGTAGGTGTTTCAGATTATTGGTT
>CAJWLO010000104.1 GCA_913043235.1 uncultured Fidelibacterota bacterium | reverse complement strand
CCTGGACGATGTATGAAGATTCTATCTATAGTAATTTTCAAAACATTCAAGCATCAGATCTCGATTCACTCACTTTCCAGGGGGATAATATCTCTTATTCTGTAGAGACTTTTCAGGTGATCGCAACTGATACCACTTACTCTCCCCATCCTATTGATATTGAAGAAAACATTTTAAGTTGGTCTCCTATTCAGTCAGATGTTGGAAATTACACAGTGAGAGTCATTGCGGAAGATCTCACTCAATTGGCAGATACAACAGAATTTACACTAGAAGTGATTGCGGTCAATGATGCTCCTGAACTTGTATTCGTTGATTCCATGGGCTTCTTGATTAATCCAGACAGTGTGTTGGTATTTAGTTTTGAAGAAGATGTCCAAACCAGCCCAACATTAAATCTTACCCAATATGTTACCGATGTAGATAACAACGACTCAACGGAAATCACCTGGCAGGCGGTTATTCTAGATACTAATCAGCTTGGGAAACCTTATCCTATGGGACAGATTATTGTAGGTCCAGGTACATCCATGAAACAGAAGGTGTCTCTGATGAAAGAATTTATGGGAGTCAACCCGAATTTTGGGTTCAATCTCAATTTTTCCATGGCACCAATGGTGGAAGGACAAACTAGAAAGACTATAGCTGATAGGAGCTCTGATCGCCATCCGATTACTATTGCCCTTGATACCTTAGGAACCGGTGAGATATTGGCTGTTTTTGATAGTGATTCCAATTATTACGGTGATGAGCATCGAGTTATCTTTATTGTCCAGGATCCTTTCGTTCCTGGAGATCCTTTTTCACGATTGGAAGCTAGGGACACAATTATTGTGAGTGTAAAAGAACAGAACGATGTTCCTGTTATGCAGGATATAGGGGACTGGAATATTGCTGAAAATGATTCTCTGGTGTTGGATTTTGGTAGCTATACCACAGATGTCGATGATTCTGTATTGACTTTTGTTATCAAGGCGATTACAAATGCTGAATACATGACCATCCTTCCTGATTCTTTTCTTTCCAGTGGCACTGGTGACTCGGTTATACTAAAGCCTCAGCCATTATGGTCGGCTGAATCCCAGATTCAGGTAGTTGCTTTGGATGAAGTAGATTCTGATACATCTATATTTCTGCTGGATATTATCCGCGTAGTGCGCCCTGCTCCTTCCGTATCAATTGTCCAAAATAATGTTTTTTCCCATTATCTGGATATTGTTATTGTGGATACTGTTCAAAAAACAACTGACATTTCCTTTGATATACAGAGTGAGCCTATGATCCTGGATACCATTGCTCCCTATACTTGGACATCAAATTTTAATTTTGGTGTAGAAAAAAGTTATTCATTTGAAATTCGTGCAGAAGCAGTAGTGGGGGATACCATGTGGGGTAATGCTTTTGTCCTGGCTTTGGCACAATCTGCAAGTCGATGGTTTGGCTCTAGTTCTGATGGTTCATTCACAGTTACCGGGGAAAGTGGGAGCGTGCCTACTGACCAACCACTATTGATTGTTGATTCAACCTTGTTCAATCGCCATTTTACCGATCATGCTTCCTATAGTGTTGGAAATGAGAATTATAAATTCCAGGCACCAGTACGAGTTTCTCTGGCAAGTAGAGATGTGGAACGCGCACTCTATCATAGGGAAAATGGTACCTGGACAGAATTACCGTCCATCAGCACAGAAGGTAGAATTATTACCTATTCAGATCAGGCGGGGTATTATCGATTGGGCCCGAAAACGATAATTGTACCAGAAATGACGAACTTGCATCCTAATTATCCAAATCCTTTTAATCCAGTGACTAATATTCGATATGATATAGGACTCTTGGACGGGCTTCAGCAGAATGTTTCCATCCATGTTTATAACCTTCTGGGTCAGCGTATACGCACCTTGGTTAAAAACGTGGACCAACTTGGTCAATTTACCATTCAATGGGATGGAAGGAATGAAACAGGTAAGGATATGCCCACTGGGATATATTTTGTGCAACTCACGACCAGTAACGGTATTATAAAAAATTCAAAAATGATGCTTCTGAAATGATACAATTCTATAAAATAATCTTTGGACTTTCCTTAATACTGGCCACTCTATCCATTGGGTCTGGGTGTAGACAGAACTACGTACCCACTGATGAAGAACTGGCAGATTATGGCTGGGTTTTATTTAGCCAGGGAGACTATGTTGGTGCCAGGGATTGGTTCCAACTTTCCATAGATAAAGATTCAACCTATATGGATGGCTATTGTGGAATAGGCTGGTCAAATGGTAAACTGGGTTATGCAGATACTGCCTATCAGTATTTATATCTGGGTAAGGATATGACTTATGATGATATCCGTTTTCCAAATCAAGTGAATTTACCGATAGATTTTGTGGGTGGCCTTGTCTTTGCCAGCAGTGCCATAGGTAATGATTCATTGACCATTGCCTACAGCCAGGAATTCGATTTTAAGCAAAACCAGATTCAGGTTGATATGGGAGATGGTGATTTTCGATGGACCCTGAAAGAAGCTCTTTTTACAACCCTAGGGTACGACTCAAATATTAATGCCCAGGATGTACGGCTGGCTTGGTCGGTTGCTCAATATAATTCCAGTCAGTTTATAGAATGTGTTTCTAACATAAGACTTATTTGGGAAGACGCTGATATATCCGGTGTCTTTGATCCCGATATCTCAACAGTTCAAGGGCGCAATGAGATCGCCAAGGAACTGGAGAAACTGCAACTCCTGCTCAGTAGTTAGAACTCCATGAATCAAATTGAGGATGTATTTCCTTCTAGGAAGGATCATTCTTTCTGGATGACTGATGCTATTCACCTTGCTAAAAAAGCATATATGGAAGGGGAAATACCCGTAGGCGCAGTGGTAGTTCATCACAATAAGATTATAGGACGTGGATATAACCAGCGTGAACGATTAAAAGATCCCACAGCCCACGCAGAAATACTTGCTATTACCGCTGCTGCGGGGACTCTGGAAGACTGGCGATTGACTGATTGTACCTTATATGTTACTAAAGAGCCCTGTTCCATGTGTGCTGGAGCCATTATTAATTCCCGGTTACATCAGCTCATATTTGGGGCCTACGATGAGAAAAAAGGCTGCTGTGGGTCATTATATCAATTATGCGGAGATCGACGTCTGGAGTCCAAAACAGCAGTTAAAGGCGGTGTGGAAGAAGAAAAATGTCTGGCATTGCTTCAGGAATTTTTTCAGGCCAAACGAAATCCAAAGTAACTTCAGTATATAAACACCGGCTCACTTTAATATTTTGACTCTGGAGAGATGGCAGAGTCTGGCTGAATGCGCCGCACTCGAAATGCGGTTTACACCTTGCGTGTAACGGGGGTTCGAATCCCTCTCTCTCCGCATTTTTATTATAAGTGAAAAAATAAAAAATAGGGTATCAAAATTGAAAAATTTTTTTAAAGAACTGACATATTTTATCCCTGAGAGAATGGGTTTTAAGAATATTACCTCTGATGTTGAAAATGTGATTAATGAAAGCAAAATTGAAAATGGTTTGTGCCTAGTCAATGCGATGCACATAACCGCATCAGTTTTTATTAATGATGATGAAGGAGGCCTGCATCAAGACTATAAACTTTGGCTAGAAAAATTGGCTCCATTTGATCCTAGCAGCGAGGCATATAAGCACAATCTAACAGGCGAGGATAATGGAGATGCGCACCATAAGAGGCAGATAATGGGAAGAGAGGTGGTCGTGGCAGTGACAGATGGAAGACTACACTTTGGTACATGGGAGCAGATTTTCTATGGAGAGTTTGATGGTAGAAGAAATAAAAAAGTATTGGTAAAGATTATTGGTGAATAAGGTTCTCATAAAATTATGGTATTGTTAGAGACTCAGCTTCGTCAATATTCAGAAAGATACCCTCATGAAAAAGCACCACTAGAGATGATAAAATTTTTGGAGGCAGAAGATTGTTTTTCAAAACATAGCACAAAGGGTCATTTTACTGGTTCAGCCTGGATCGCAAGCCCTGACAAAGAAAAAATTTTGTTGAACCACCACAAGAAGTTAGATAAATGGATTCAATTTGGCGGTCACGCTGATGATGAAGAAAATTTGTTGGATGTTGCAATACGTGAGATGAAAGAAGAAACCGGGATAGAAGAATATAGTTTAGCTACAACAGATATTTTTGATGCTGATATCCATTTTATACCAAAGAGTAAAAGCTCACAAGGGCACTATCATTATGATGTGCGCTATTTAATAGAGGTAGATCCAGAAGAAACAAAAATTATTATAAGTAGTGAGTCT
>CAJWLO010000103.1 GCA_913043235.1 uncultured Fidelibacterota bacterium | reverse complement strand
AAGTAGAGCCTGGCGGCTCACGCTGCTCAGCTTGTTGACTGAGCGCTAGCAGACTGACGAAGGGCGATCACGCTAGCGCTCTCGAAAGATAGACCGCCCGTGTTGAATGACCGGTCCCAGCTATCCTCTGGGGGTGGGTCTCCCTTAAGCTTTTTTTTGATACAATTTTGCTTTTAGCATTTTAACAGCTGTATTTTTATCGGAAGTGGTTTTGGTTTTTCCATCATCAACAGTAGTTTTATTTTTACCTTTATCCGTATAATCGGTCAGATAGAATCCTGAACCTTTAAATATTAAGCCCGTACCACCACTGATAACCCGGGTTACGTTGCACTTATCCATCTTACAGCCAGGACGCTCATTTAGAGGATCTGATGACATAGTTTGAAAATGTTCGAAACGATCCCCACATTCATTACATATATAGTCATAAGTAGGCATATAATAAAATAATATAATATATAATCAGGACCGTAATCTAAAATAATTCAGCGTGAATATTTAGACAATAATATGTCTTTTACCGGTTTAGGGACAAATTCATCTATGTCGCCACCCAGTCGCACCACATCTTTAACTACGGTGGAGTTTAGGTGGATATATTTTTCGTCAGGCATCATAAAAAGGGATGCAATATCTGAGTTTAGATGATAATTCATCATGGCCATTTGGAATTCAAATTCAAAATCACTAACATGCCGCAAACCACGAATAATAGCCACTGCATCACAGTCAACGGCATAATTTACCACCAGTCCTGTAAATTTATGAGCAGAGACATTATCAAGGTGTTTGGTTGAATCTAGTATCAATTCCACCCTTTCTTCGGTACTGAGAAGTGGATTCTTATCATTATTTACCGCAACTACAAAAATTAATTCGTCAAATAATTTTGAAGCTCGGGCTGCAATATCAATATGGCCATTGTGAATGGGATCAAAAGTTCCCGGGTAAATAATTCTGCTCAATCTTTTGTCCAAATCAAGATACGTGTATAACCAAAAATAACATTAACTGTATCGGGGAATGGCTGTTGACTGGCTGGACATTCTAGAACAAATTTACCCTGATTACTAAGTCTATCCAGAATTGTTTTAACCAATCTATCCATATCATACCAACCATAGGGTGGGTCAGCGAATATCAAATCAAAAGCGTTTTCTCTTTTCAGGTATTTAACCGCATCACTATATATACATTGAAAATCCACTCCCTGAAATTTTTGACTGTTTTCTTTTAACAGGGTCAGGCTTTGTTTATTGTTTTCTACCAGAGTAACTGATTTAGCTCCTCGACTCGAAGCCTCAAAACCCATAATACCACTGCCAGCATACAAATCTAAAACAGTATCATACCGATAAGGAGCTATACGATCAAAAATACTTTTACGGATACGAGTTTGTGTTGGTCTATAAGAGAGCTTTCTAGATGTGGAAATGCTCTGGCCTTTAAACCGGCCCGCCAGGATACGCACTAGTTAGTCTTTCAGCAAGGAAAGGTAAAAACCAGCACGGGGCGCGGGCTGCTCATAGGAATTAAATAGAACAAACTTTCTTAATAATATATTATCACCACTATTTGAAAGGATAGCGCTTGCCTGCAATATGTTGGATTTATCTCTAGCCCACAGTAGCAAGGGTTCATAGATTTTATTTTCAAGAAAGATCTGGTCAAAATATTTCAGACTGTAATCTGTCAAAGCAGTATCCAATTGCTGGAGGAGATCATTTTTAGACATAGGCGCTATACTTTGATTGATTTCAGCCAAGTCTGGCATATCAAAGGTGTAATACCATGAAAATACTGTACTATCTGTTCCTAGTGGCTCAACAGAGAACGAAGTTGGTTCCAGCTCCAAGATATTTTCGATATTAGGGTTAATACCACTGATGTATTCCATACTAGCAAAATTCTTGGTAATTGTAAGTGTGTTGTAGCGTTCCAAGTCCGATTGAATCATTAATTTTAAAAGTGCATCTGAAATTGCCTGTGATTCCTGAACAAGTTTTGCCGATGATCGAATAACATATCGCTCGATTTGATTGGCTCGATGCAATGCTGTTCTTTCAATACTGTAGGTTTTGTCCCTTCCAAACAGTGGCAGGTTTAATTCTTCCCGTAGTTTTACGTATTGGAACCCAAAAAATCCAAGTATAATTACTGCCACTGCGACCAGTAGCCATATTTTATCTGGTGGACTTTCAGGTGCTGCTATTTCACTAATATCTGGTTCCGCTATACTGGTTTGATCGGCATGTTGTGCAAGCATCTGTTCATTTGCATTAATGACGGATGTAAATAGAAAATCGGATATACCTGGTTCATTGAAAAAATTAAATGAATAATCGGTGGCAATACTATGAATCGCCTGAGTCATAATACTGGTTTCGTAATAAGGAATACCATTGATATTAATTTGATGTTTTTCAATATCAATATCATAAAAAGCTTTAGGTGATCGATAATCAGATCCAACCCAAGATGAGAGTGCTTGTCTACCAAGTTTTTGTGGACAAAAAACAGGAATATCATCCAGTTCTGATTCTATTAAACCAAACGCAGCCAATGTTACATTTCCTGCTTCTGTAGAGAAGATAACCCTAGGTATGCCAGCTGAAAAGGAAATCTTCCCCATAGAAAATCGGTTATTCTGCACCTTATAAAATGTATACCTATTACCAAATCTCTGGATCATAGCGGCCTCTGACATACCCGAACCATCCAAATACAATGAACTGGCAGGCCCCATCCAAGATGGAATTGCACCCAATTCAATGATAGATAATTTCAAGGTCCTAGACATGGAAAGGGGTACATTGCAGATATGAATACTTTCGTCACCAGGAAGATATACCTGGGCAAAAATTTGCTGTTTCTGTGTTGGTGGTTTTCCCTTTTTTTTATCTAGCCATTGAATAAATTCCCAATAATCTTCGCGAGCCAAGTCTTTTTCCATATTTAAAGTGCTATGTGTAAGGAATCTATCAGGAATTACCACAATAACATTCTGGCCATCAATTGCATGTTCTTCTGACATCCGGCGCAAAGCTGGTGCCAGAATGGTATTTAATTCTGCTTCCCGGTATAGTACATCATTGATGGGATCAGAGAAATTAACTCTAGAAAGAGATTTAAGGGTTTTAACGCTACCCTCGGTTTCCCATACACCACAAAGTAAAAAAGTATCGGATAGTACCAGGCCAATCATATCAGCTCAAGTCAATCCCAGCTACGGCTTCCGTCTTGTATGATACCGTGGCTGTTCGCTTTAAATGAAAATAATAAATATCTAGGTTTTTTCACTGTTTCATTAATAGGGCTGGAGACCCTAAAACTACTACCCTCATCGGAAATATCTATTTGATATGCATCAGCTGTCAATGGACAGAAATAAGTAGAGGAATCGGGTATAAATGTTTTATAATATTCGACCAGTTCAATCCGTTCTACCTGTTCAGTTTTTACAATACCATTAAAATTGGAATCATCCTCATAGGATAACAGGTCCTTCTTTCGAATGAATATGGAATCATCTCTACCTAGGCTTTCATCATAAACGATAATCTGTAATGTTGTATCCAGTATTGTATCGCGACGGAAGCTTTTAAAGCCAAATGTAGTGTCATATTCAAATGCAAAATTATCATAAATATCCACTTGGTATTCTTTTCCATTAAGAATAATTAACTGTTCTTCAATGAAAAGAGAATCAGCAACAACGGAATCCCGGGCAGAATTGACAAGATTCATAGCTTCGTGGAAGTTAGGGTTAAATTCGCCCATGATGCTCTTGTGAAAAACTTCTATATCATATAGATTTTTCATTCGGAACCTGCTTTCTTTACGATAATAATTTTCCTCCTCCCAGATTGCGATAGGAACATAAATGACAACTAATAACAATAGAATGAAAAATACAATTCCAATTTCTAGTAAATCCGTTTTATGTCGTTCTTTTATTTTCATAAATCTTTCAAATCAAATAATAATTTATTTCTTAAACGATTTAAGTATTGTAGTGCAGATACCCTTGATTTTAATCAAATCTTCAATATACTAAATCGGTTCAAAATTACTCCTGAAATGTATAATGCTCTTAGCTGTAAATTGCCAAATTTAGGATGCACCATCAATTTTTGTTTCTCTAATGCATTAATATTAATCAATTCTGCGCCATCTTTAATATTTTTTTCATGTAGATATTGACTAAAATAAGTCATTATAGGTTGCTATTATACTATTTTATCATTTTAATAATAAAAATCAGAACATCATCAGAAGATATTTTCCTATATAGAATAAAAT
>CAJWLO010000102.1 GCA_913043235.1 uncultured Fidelibacterota bacterium | reverse complement strand
AAGTATACTACAATCATCATACCCTCCTAAAGTATAAACTAAATAATTATTATTTTCAAGAAGTTGAACACTTCCAGTACCTGGCCCAAAAAGATGCTCCGGTAGTTCATACTGCCATATCGTATCACAAGTATAATCATCATTAACTCGTATTCTACGTACCCTGCTTGTCTGATAATCATCACCCATCAGCATTTCACTTAAATTCCCATTATCAAAAAATAATAAATCTCCATTTTCAAGCAATTGAACATGATGCTGCCAACTAAAAAGTAAATCTGTGCATATATTATTGTTGCCCATATTATATTCTGAAGGTAATCCAATATTCCATAAAATTTCTCCTGAGGGATAAGCTGTTTTGCTAATTCTATTAAGGTGCCTATGAGATACATAAATCACACTTTCTGTTTCATCAAAATAAAAAGAATTTGAATGGAGCCAATCAAATCTTCCATTTACATAAGCATCCCACCATAGCCCTCCATATATATCATAATCAGACATAGTAAAATGTTCAAAAGGATTCCAACTCCATACTTCTTCTCCTGTATTTTGATCCCATTCAACTATTTTTTGTCCTAACCAAGGAAATTCAACAGTTACTCCATCAGCTATATATCCTAGGCCTTCAAAAAAACTTGTCCACCAACCTTCTGCAATAGGTCCGAGTTCAAATTCGGGTATAAAAGACATATAGTTTCCATTTGGTAATTGTTGAACTTCATGCAAATCAATATTAAGATTATCTGGACTTCTCCAAAGAATTTCATGATTATAATTAAACTGAATACCTTGCTGACCTTTCTTTCCAAATAATTGTCCATTTTTACTAACATAATTCAGTAAGGTCCCTAACTCGTGATCAGTATCTGGATGACCACTATTCCAAATTTCATTACCAAATTTATCAATAACACCAACTAATAAATCAGGTGCAAATTGACCAAATATCCATAACCCGTCCTGAATAGAATCTTCATCATAAATACTAACATCAAAATCTTGCAATACAGATGGATAAATAAAAAATGGTGATTCACCTATCCATTCTCCATAAGAATTATCAATAAATATAGGCCTTACTCTCCAATAAAAAGCTCCATCCCAATCAAGTACATTTTTTTCAATATAAATTGTGCTAATTTCATTAATGTCTAATAAAATATTATTAAACAAATCATCATCTGATATCTGAATATTATATGCGATAGCATCTGGCTCTTGATCCCATTCAAACAAAACATGAACAGTCTTAAGATATTGATCACGTTCAGGTATTATCATATTTGATAATAATAATGATCCTATTGATAAAATGAATATAAATAAATTTTTCATATGTTAATATTATTAGTTTCTTTTTGAACTTTCCAAGCGCCAATTAAAACAAACAATATCATTATAAGTGTAAATATGTTTGAAATAATTAATGAAAAAGAACTTACAGCAATACCATATATAAGCCATAATATAAGAGCTGTTGTAATTACTAAAAAAGTAGGCAGACTAATGCCATCAGCTCTTTTTTTAAACCATATACGATATATTTGAGGAACCCAAGCAATAATCCCTAGTAATCCTGCTAATAAACCTATAAACTCTATTGAATCAATATTTTTCATATATAAAATTTACTTAATAATATTTTCTTTTGGTTTATCATGAATCACTTTTATAAATTGATTTTTATTATAATTAAATTCAGCTTCTAAACGATTTAATATATCAGAATAAATTGTATCATCTATATTTGTTGTTCTAGACATAATCCATCCATAATCATTGCCAGGATAACCAACAACCATATATTGATAGTCTAATTGATCTAAAATAATTACTTCATAGGGGGCGCTATATAAAGGAATCCAAGGATTGGTGAATTTAATTTTCCAGCTGCTTTTATTTATATCATCTTTAATAATTCCTTTTTGGGAAATTCTAAAAGGTTCTCCATCTTTATCTGCATAATATTGAATATCTATAGTTCCATCATCATTTAAGCTGTAAATATCATAAGCATTTTTGCAACCTTTTTCTACAAAATTAGATTGGTACTCCGGGGTCTTGCCCTAATAGATGGCGACCATACGTTGGCATTACGATATCGAAGTTTAACGTTATGTGACTGCTGATTGCGTGAATATCCCGTGATGCCAGTTGAATAACATTGTGACGCCCAATTCCTTTGGTGCCTGTCGCACCAATCAGTAAATCCAACGCGCGTTTTAAAAATTGAATCGCGGTAACCTGATTGCGCTTATTTCGTAGTTTTTGTTGGACCGACATTTCGTGACCACTATCTACAACCTGAGACATTTCTCTACAATCGTCTCTGATGATCAGCTTAGCCGCGTCTATTAATGCCGATGCCTCAGAAACTCGGAGTTGCACAGGGTAGTGTGCGGACAAAGCTGAGTTATGACCTCGTAGGGATTTGACCTCACGCGGTCCGACCTCTTGGATAAAATTAGCTAAGGCGCCCTCGGCGATTCCGAGGGCTGGTGAGATTAAACAGTAACTCGAGCAAGCGAAAAAAGGCGTTCGGTAGAGTTTGCTTTTGTTGAATGCCGCTCCAGGGGTGGTACCCGTACGTGCTTCGTCAAAGGACAGCACCCTATGTTTCGGAATGAATACATTGTCGAGTTTGATGCTTTTGCTGCCCGTGCCCCTTAGTCCCGTCACATCCCAATCATCGAGGACGTCGTACGTTGTTTTCGGTACCAGGCAGAAAAATAGACCCTCTTCGCCGTCTTCTCGTTTTGCGCCAACTACGGTCCACTCAAAGTGGTCGGACCCACTTACATATGGCCATGTTCCGGAGAGCACGACGCCGTTACTCTCAAATTTGGCCGTTCCAGCGGGAACGTATGATGATCCGGCTACCGCTAAGGGATTGTCACCCCAAACCTCTTCCTGCGCTTTTTCCGGAAAGAGGGCAACGTTGAAGGCATGGAATGCGCCGACAGAGCACACCCATGCTGTTGACCCACATCCCTGCCCGAGTGCGCTCATTAAGTCGACAAACACTTCAAAATTATATTCGTAACCCCCGTATCGCTTTGGTTGGAATATTCTAAACAGCCCAGCGGTTTTAACACGATCAAGGAGGGCGGGATTGGCGTAACCGTTTTCCTCCGTGGCAAACGCCTCACGTTTTAGTTCTGGTAGAAAGCTAGCGATTGATTTTCGTAATTCGGTTTGCATTTTTCGTTCGAGATCCTGTCTTTTTCAACAAAGTAGGGCTAGTTCTGCCCGTCAATTCGGTAAAGTCTCTTAGCATTTTTTCCAGCAATTTTACGTTTAACATCTTCGGTATATTGATTATCTGCTAAAAAGTTTGGTAGGTCGCTTGTTAAGTCCTCTTCCGTTGGTTCATGGGGAAAATCAGAGGCGTAAACGATCCGATCCGCACCCATGGTATCGATCGTGTATTTCAGGCAGGCTTCACCCATCTCGCAACTGACCCAAAATCCTTCGTGGTTCCTGATTATATCGGAGGGTCTTCTCTTGAGCCGTTGCCGTGCTCTCGCTCCAAATACTGAGTCAAACTCGTAATCTAGGCGATCCAGCATAAAAGGTACCCATGAAGAACCAGCTTCTAAGAAAGCAAATCTTAGGGTGGGAAATTCTTCGAAAACACCTGAGAATATCATGTCCGTCAGATGGATAAATATGGGTACTGGATGAGAAAGGGTATGCACTTTCTGAAATTCATCGAGGTGGTCAAGACCAAAACCCTCACTTGGTGCTCCATGAAGGGCAAGAACCATATTTAAGGATTGAGCTTTTTCATAGATGGGCCAAAAGTCCTTATGACCGTAACTTTTTTGGAGACAGGTGACAGTCGGTAACAGCATGGCGACAAATCGGGTTCTTGAATGTGCACAACGCTCGAGTTCATTAACCGCCTGATCAATATCATTAACCGCCATCAATCCTGCGCCGTAGAGCCTATCATCTTGCTCTAAATAGTTTTTTTCTAACCAGTTATTGTAGGCTGTTGCCGTTGCAGAGGCGAATTCCCTGCTCTTTATAAGTCCAATTCCCAGTCCTGATGAAGGATACAAGACGCTTCCTTCGAGATCCATTTCGTTAAGTATTTGGGACCAAATTTTTCCGCTAGTTTCGAGGTAGCGTGGACCAGGGTCTCCTTGTTTGACGGCAACCGTTCGAGGCCAACCATCGAGCGATGGAAAGATCCCAAGGCCGTCAAATCTTTTTGAATTAGACCACGATCCCTCGTAGTATCGTTCGAGAACGCTTTCCTTTTCCAAAACATGGCCATCTGCGTCGAATGCTTTAAA
>CAJWLO010000101.1 GCA_913043235.1 uncultured Fidelibacterota bacterium | reverse complement strand
GCGACATCCACCTTGGCAAGGTGGTGCTCTACCAGCTGAGCTACTCTCGCAATAATATTAAATCGAGACAATACCTTGATTTGAGCGGCGAAAATTTAAAGTTTTATCTTCCCCTGTCAAACTGATTTTGGGAAGAATTCCAATTGTTTTTCCTGTCGGTACCAAACCACTGTTGCCAATACCAAATACCCTATATCTCTGAGTATAGTTTGAATACCAATATTATCGCCACCTTCTGTCGTTACCGAGAAGCAACCGCACTCAATACTGATACCTCGAGCCAAGGCTTGAGAGATGGCGAAAATAAATACAATATTCATGAGAATGACCATAATCGTGGCACCATCCACCATGATACCAGCGATGAGGCAAATACCGGCAATTAACTCCAGCCAGGGCAATGCCAATGCCATCAGGTTTTCTAACCCAAATGGAACCACATGGTAATTACCGATGGCTTTCGCAAATTCAACTGGATGGGCAATTTTATCTAAACTGGCATAAATAAATACGCCACCCAAAATTAAACGGGCAATTAATACAACAGGACCTTTAAAATACCGGGTCATTTAACCACCTCGCTGGGATAAGCAGCGGCAGACCATTCAAGCCACCCCCCTTTAAATACATACAGTTTCGTAAAACCAGAATCCTTCAAATTGTATGCAAGCTCTTCACTATCTCCACATCCCGGATCGCCACAATAAACCACCAATGGTGCATCCTTGGATTGGAGTGCCTCAATATTAAATATTATTTCCATGAGAAATGCATTCTTCATGGCGCCTTGAATATGACCTTGGTTGTAGTATCCCTCATCACGTGCATCCACAAACAAAACACCATCATCATAAAATGATTTGGCTTGATCAATAGATATGGCGGCCAAGATTGTTGCATCTGATTCTGTATCCACCAATTCTAATACTGCCAATTTTTCTGCAATCCAAGGAATTGATTTTTCGGTCCGGACTAGATTTGACCCAAAACCAACGATACAGGATAAAAAAAGTAAAAGGACCGATTGGCCCAATGGTGTGCGTATATCCATTAAGGGAGGGTGCGTGCCCCTTCTTTATCCAATTCGGAACAGCGGTCTAAAGTTTGATCTACCAATTTTAATAATGATTTTTCACTGGGAACTGTTCCATTTAATGCTATTAACGAATAAAAAGATGTATTAGTAGCATCTTTCAATTCCTTTTTGGACTGAGTTACACCAGTTTTGAACCGTTGAACCATGTTAAGTACATTTGGGTTGTTTCTATAAACCTCCTCTAAAGGTTTATTGGGATTTTTCTTTTGAAGATTGTTAAGTCGATCTTCAAATATTTTAACTGTCATCATGGCCGAAGTAACATCATGAATTGGTTTATTTTTTTCCGCAATTTTTACATCAAACAAACCGATATATTTACCCTGTATACCAAAACAATATCTTTTTGGCTCATCTGCTTTTTGTATCCGATCTGGACGTGTTCTGGATGCCTCTCTACTAGAGAAAATATAATCGATACCTGCAAAATCTTTTATGGCTTTATCTGATTCTTCACGAGTGGAATTAAGTAACATAACTAATACGTCAACCTGGGGTCTTAACTTATTTATTTTTTCCTTTGCCACTGTTATAAAATCCTTTACCACCACTTCTTTTATTCCATCAGAAATAGATGATGTAATACCAAAAACACCAATCTTTAGACCGTTCCTCTCTAATATGACATGATCATTGAATGCTAATTGGCCAGATTCGGTCATGACCAGATTCGATGATAAAAAGAATGTTCCAGCGCTAGATTCCATTTCTTTCAAAAACTGGAACCCTGCAGCAAAATCACTTTCTCCAACATTATAGAAATAATCACCCATCTTTGCTGTGGATTCAAGTACGGTTTTAGCTCTTAATATTGATGATGCTTCTTTACCTTTTACCAAGTAATTATTTTCAAAGAGGGCATCTCCAGCATCAATTAGAATCGGATCAACACCGCTTTCCCTTACCTGGTTTATATAGGTTGCTCTTCTAGGCAGACCGCCCAGTGGATTAGCTTTTCATCCACAGGGGTCAAGCTGACCCCTAACATTGGTAGTAACTAAAAATGTAGCTGTTTTGGATGCAGTTTCTTTCTCAGCACAGGACCAGAGGCCTAAAAACGCGGCTACCATTAGAAATTTTTTAAAATTTTTCATTGTTGAATTTATCTCAGTTTTATGTTTGATGATAATTACCTATCCACCTGATGGTTTTGCAATATGACCTTCTTGAATTAATAGAGAAATGACTTTTGCACGCACATTTCCCTGGATTAAAATTTCATTATTTTTGACCGTACCTCCAACACCGCATTTCTTTTTTAAAGATATGCCTAATGAAGATAAATCGGACTGACTGCCTATAAATCCTTTAACGATGGTTAGAATTTTGCCTGCTTTTCGCCGGTCAAGGTGTACACGCAAATTCTGGCAGTCTGCTTTTTCAACTGTATCATGATCATTTTCTGGTTTAAAATCAGGATCAGTAGAATAAACAATCCCTTGCATGCGATTCAGCTTCCCCATAGTTTTATCCAATCAATTTAGTTTCAGTGGATCCTTTTGAGTCCAGGTCTTCAGATCATCGGATATAAATGTATGACCATCCGAGGCCATGGCGAGAAATAATTGTTTCGACCCTTCTCCACCGGGCAAAACAGTCAAAGAAACAAATTTATGGTCATCAGTGGATACACGGCTTGAATATGTGAACCTATCGCCCGATGTGACTGGATTTTTATTATTCATAATAAAAATACGACCATCAGAGGTTAACAGTGCAAATCCCATCTCCGATATACCAAAACGGAAATGAACCGTACTGATCACTTGTTCCGGCATGGCATCCATGGCTTCTAACACCATTTTCTGGCCACCAGAGGTTATATCTTTTAATGCTTTTTCTAATTCTTTCATCAATACAGGTGAAACAGATTTACCATCTTTCCCCGGTTGCCCTGGTATGCCCTCCTCGCCTCGTTCACCTCTTTCGCCCCTTTCACCGGGCATACCGGCAGGTCCAACTTTCCCTTGAGGACCTTGTGGACCAAGCGTACCAGAAGATATGCAGCCACTGATTGCGAGAGGCATGGCTAATAAAAGTATTCTCATGTAGTAAGCAGAAACTGGAGTGCCCGCCCCCATGCCATGGACATGATAATCAGCAATTCACAGAGGATGGCCGTGCCAAAAAATATAATGGCTATCCGCAAATGTTTATTTTTATATGCATTGATATGTCCCAAAGCATAAAGTTGAGCCGAAAACATTTTATATGTTTTTTCATGATCTTCCGTGATTTCATTCAGGTATTCTGCATATTCCACTGGATTCTTGAAGTGGATAATACCGCCAAAGAATGTGGCATTGATATCCGGAAGTTCATCATGGCCCTGATCATTTCGCATTCTTGGAACAATCACCAGCATCAGATTGAATATGGCAATAAACGCAGCAATAAAATAAATGATAACCATGGCCACATTAAACCAATTGATTTCAATTTTTAAAAAATGAACAATGAAAAAGACCATAAATACACCCAGGATTGACATGAGTGTGAATGCTTTTTGGTCCGTTCTTTGGAGAATGTTTTGTTCACTTTGAAGAATTTGGAAGATGGGCGCAATATTGCTCCGCACATTCCGCGAACTAAATTCCGATTCTTCTATTTGCGGTTTTGGTTTTTGATTAGCCATGTAAATCTTCTTCGTTATATCCTGAGATAAAGTTAGGGCAAGAGATTAATAAAGCCACCCCTCTTAGCGCAAGGGTGTTTTTATAAAGAAAAAGCCCCAGCGAAATGACGATGGGGCTTTTATTCTAACTCAAATTTGATTCAGAATTATTTTCTGGGTCTGGCTTCATTAACAACCAAAGGGCGACCGGACAGTTCTTTGCCTGCCAGTGCTTCAATAGCAGCATTTGCAGCATCATCAGAAGGCATTTCTACAAAACCAAATCCTTTTGAACGACCACTGTAACGGTCAGAAATGATTTTAGCAGATGTAACTTCACCGAATTCTTCGAATGCGCCTTTCAAATCTTCTTCTGAAAGATCATAGCTCAAGTTGCCAGCATAAATATTCATCTTAATTCCTTTATTATTTTTCTACATAGATTTGATAAAAATGAGTCGAACTAAATTCCAAATAAATCTAACTAGGTTCATTCCGGACAAATCTTACCTTTAAATTTATCGACTAAAAAACTGTCAAACAATTAATTGATCAAAATAAAATAACCTCAAAAACAAGGTTGTTTTATTGTAATTGTGGAGCCGATCAGGATCGAACTGACGACCTCTTGAATGCCATTCAAGCGCTCTC
>CAJWLO010000100.1 GCA_913043235.1 uncultured Fidelibacterota bacterium | reverse complement strand
CTCATTTTATACCAACTCCAAATAACATTTTTGATTTACGTGATGTTATGGCTTTCGTACAGATGTGGTACTGGTCAAATAGTTCTTTGCCTTTGATTGTAGGAGCTATGCCTGAAATAGGATCTAGAATTAACATTGAACAAATAGATAAATCTGTTGTTGTTTCTTTGCCAGAAGGTTCAGCTGCTGGACAAGTTTTTATTGAGTACCCACCTAGTAGTAAGAAGTTTTCAACTAAGGCTGATATAACTAAGGAAGACCACATATATTTGAGTAGCACAGATGATCAAACTGGAAAGATTCTAATCGAATGGACCAATTCAGTGGATAATAATGAATCAGAAATTATTATTGATAGTTATTCATTTGATCGGAATGATATGCCGATTTCTGTAGGATATACAATTTATGGAATTGATGATGATGTGATTAGTCAAGGTATGAGAAGTATGCAAATAAGAGCAATACCTGATGAATATTCTTTGCATCATAATTATCCTAATCCCTTTAATCCATCGACAACTATTATGTATGATTTGCCTGAAGCAGGCCATACAAGGTTAATAATTTATGATTTACTTGGTAGGGAAGTAGCTATTTTAGTCAATAAGAATATGGATGCTGGTTATTATAGCACTCGATGGGATGGCCGTAATCAATATGGACAATCCGTAGGCGCAGGTATGTATTTTTATCAGATCCAGTCTAACGAATTCATACGTACACATAAGATGTTGCTTGTCAAATAAGCACTTTTTCCTTTAAATATTTTTCATAATTCTTCCTGTGTGCGAGATCACATAATATGGAAGTTATTTTCCTTTTGATAGAGTTATACATAAATTTGATATAATTACCTAGGAGGAGGATAAATTATGAGTGCAATCCGTTTTACAGTATTGCTTTGTCTCATAACAGTTAATTTTTTTCTTTTTGCACAAGAAAATCCTCGTCCAACTGTGGCGATCCTTGATTTTGAAGGGCAAGGTATTAGTGTTCAGGAAGTGCAAACTCTCACTGAACGCATGCGTACAGAAATTGGGAATACCAACGCGATTCGTCTGATCGAAAGAAAAGCAATTGAAAGTATTATGGCAGAACAGGGCTTGGCTCAGTCTGGTTGTGTATCTGATGAATGTGCTGCGGAAGTAGGACAGCTTCTAGGGGTACAATTCATGGTCAACGGTTCCATTGGAAAGCTAGGTGATTCTTATACGATTGATGTAAAAATGTTTTCTGTGGAAACGGGAGCCACAGAGCGTTCTAAAAATGTTACTCACGAAGGGGACATCGAAGGATTGCTGGTTGAAATGCAGATTCTGGCCTGGGAGATTGTTGGCCTATCTGCGCCACCAGCCCTGAAATTGAAACGTGCTGGTGAAACGGAAAAACCTACAGTAGCTGTAATGGATTTTGAAGGTCGCGGCATTTCTATTATGGAAGCACAAACTTTAACCGATCGGTTTATGACAGCCATGGCCAATACTGAACGGGTGCAATTAGTGGATCGTGCAACAATGGGTGATGTCCTTAATGAACAAGGATATTCTTCTTCCGAATGTACCAGCGATGAATGTGCTGCGGAAGTGGGAGCGATGCTTGGTGTTCAACTTATGGTTAATGGTTCTATTGGTAAGATTGGTAATACTTATACGATTGATGCAAAAATGTTTTCTGTTGCCACTGGTGCTGCTGAAAGCATGAAAAATTTATCTTATCAAGGTGAAGTAGATGGATTGATTACCGAGATGGAAATCCTATCATGGGAGATTCTTGGATTACAGGTACCCAAAGAATTGCAGGAAAAAAGACGATTGGGAACGCAGGCTTTCCTGCAACAACAGGCTGGTGTTGCTCCAAAGACTCAAATTGGTGCTCTCGTACGGGGGTTAGCATTTCCTGGATGGGGTCATCTTTATTCCAATGAAAGAAAATGGGCTTACCGCTGGATGGGAGTTGAAGCAGTAATGGGTGGTTTGATTTATGCAGTGTATTCCAATCATCAGTCAGCCACTGCGGATTACAATAATTATCAATCGATGTATCAAGCTGAGTCAGACATCAATCTGATGTTGGAATATAAACAGAATCGCAAAAATAGTAGGAATGAAATCAAAACAGCCGTTAATCAGATCACTATACTTGCTGGAATCACTGGAACTGTTTGGATTGCTAACGCGGTTCATGCCTATATGAATGGACCTGGAAGTGAAAAGAAAAAGATAGAAAAAAAAGAAAAAAATGACGAACCGGAAATAATTGAACAATCTTTATCGAAGGTGGATATCGGGTTGGCATATGAGCCCAGTTTACAACAAACGCAGATAAAATTTTCTATTCCTATCAATTAATCAGGATTAAATAGATGAACCATACGTCATTCAATTTGTTAATGAAGTTTTTATTATTTTTTGTATTCTCCTGCTCTGTTCCAACGGATATTAATGATAACCCATTAGATCCAGAAGAAGCGGTTGAATTGGATTTTGACACACCGGCCTTGGTCTGTTTTCCATCTTCACAAACAATACCTACAGGACCAGTTACTGTTAAATTATTTGCAATGGATGTTATCAATTTGTCAGGTGCCTATTTAAAGGTGAAGTATGAGAAAACAAAACTGCTATATAACCAGACAATCAAAGGTGATTTTTTCAATGATATACAAGATCCAATATTTTTTTATGATCATAACTCTACCGATGGCACCATCACAGTCACTACATCCTTTCTGGGTAGTGATTCTGTAGCAGTACATGGTACTGGAAGTTTAGTTGAATTTCAATTTACAGCTACTTCCGTTGGTACATCAACGCTGTCTATTGTACGAGATAGTACAGGTTTTACAGAAACAGACAGTAGTGTCTGTGAGCTCGTAGGGCCCAATGATGAACCAATTGAAATACTAAACTATATTGATGGAGTTATCATCGCTCAATAAATGGAAAGAATTACAGATAGTAAGAAATCAATAATTATATGTCTTGAATGGCAGTTGGTAAGGAACCAGTCTGTCCAGGATTTAACGCACGGCATTGATCTCGTGCAATTGAATTAGATAATTAAATATGGAGGAAAAAATGAAGAAGATCATTTTACTCATAGTAGCAAGTTTAACGTTTTTGATAGCAGAAGATGTAGAAATTAAGTCTGCTGGTACCAATTACAATAATGGTGTTGTAATCAAGAATAGTCTAGACTCAGTCTTGGTCGATATAGATGGCACAGGTGTTATGAATATCAGGGGTATTCCAACAGCTGGCGCAACTTTACGTCTGTTTGAAGCCTTTGGAAATGGATTTAGCTATCTGCAGCTGAATCCTGGAGTTTCACTGGCTGAAAATGCTATCTGGAATCTGTCCTCGGCAGGTGGTTCGGGGAATATGTTTCTAGGATTTGAGAGTGGTAATGCGATCCTTTCAGGTGGAGCAGCGAATGTAGGTTTGGGATATAATGCAGCTAAGGTGCTTACTTCAGGTGTCCGAAATGTGGCCATGGGCTACAAGGCTCTGTCTGCTGGTACGTCAGCCAATAATAATATCGCTATAGGTTATCAGGCAGGGAATGTTCTAGTTACTGGTAAAAAGAATATTATTATTGGTTCGGATGCGGACCCCAGTTCCGCAGCAGGAGAAAACCAGATTGTTATCGGTTTTGAATCTGTTGGAACGGCTGATAACCAGGTTGTACTTGGTAATTCTAGTACTACCCAGTGGGTACCTGGATCTGCAGACGCTACGGACCTAGGAAGTACTTTGGCTGAATTCGATGACCTGTTTCTTGGTGATGGTTCTGTGGTCAACTTGGGCGTGGATCAGGATGTAAGTCTGACCCATATTGCGGATACAGGGGTACGGTTAAATAGTGCATCCCAATTGCAATTCCGGGATGCAACCCTAAAGGTGTCTTCATCAGCTGATGGACAGCTAGATGTGGACGCAGATACAGAGTTAGAATTGGTTGCTCCGATTGTGGATATTGACGCTTCCACAGAAGTGAATGTTAGCAGTGAACTGAAAGTAGGTGGCAAAATTTCTGTTGGTACAGATGGTTCCGGTGCGGATGTGATTTTCTACAGCAATACATCTGGTGATGATTTTACCTGGGATGCAAGTGAAGAGAAATTGATCATTACTGGTACCAATGGCCAAGACGCTCTTACAGTTGCTGATGGTAACGTAACAGTAGCAGATAATATCACTGCTGCTGCATTTGTTGGCGATGGGTCATCTTTGACGGGTGTCCAGGTTTCTGCTATCAATGGAGCGTTAACTGTTTCAGGGTCAGAGAATAATTCCAGTACACTGTATCTTTATGCCGATGAAGGGGACGATGATAACGATAAATGGCGAATGCAGACAGCCAATGGTGGTAATATGACCATTGATAGCAAACAAAGCGAATCTTGGTCAA
>CAJWLO010000099.1 GCA_913043235.1 uncultured Fidelibacterota bacterium | reverse complement strand
ACCCAATTGCCAACGCGGAAAACCGAAAAAGACCGGGTACCCCAATTAATAAAAGAAGCGCACACATTGTTACGCTATTTTTTGTGATTTAGACTGTCAGTCCTTACATTTACTCTGTTGGAAGTTTCTTTATAGCTTATACAGTACTAGTAGTACCCCTGATTTATAAATATTTTTGAGGATGTTATGAAACGTTTAATAGTCAGTTTATTTTTTATTTCTAATTTTGGGCTTGGGCAATCTTTTGTTACTATTGCAGAAGCCAGAGCGCTAGAAGTGGGTACCAGCGCAACTGTGCGAGGTATAGTAACAACTCCAAATTACCAAGCCACCAATACAGAATATGGACTACAAGATGCAACAGCCGGTATCATTATATTTCGATATGGTGAGGTGCTTACTATAAATGTTGGTGATAGTGTTGAAGTCACCGGAGAATTAGATGAGTGGAACGGAAAATTTCAGATTGTACCAAGCGGTACAAGTGATATTACTATAATTAGCCAGAATAATCCCCTACCAACTTTTCAGGTTATCACAGTAGCAAGTTTGGTTGCTAATGGTGAAGATTATGAGTCGGAATTAATTCGTATTAATGGTGCGAGTATTACCTCCAACTCTTGGCCAACCAGCAATAGTGCCAATCTAGATATCAGTGATGATGGCGGCACATCAACTGTAGCAATGCGAATTGATAGTGATATGGATATTATTGGTAACCCTGAACCAGCAGCACCGTTTGCTGTTCAGGGAATTGCAGGGCAATATAATTATTATCAAATATTACCGCGTTATTATACTGACTTTACTCCATCACCTGATCTTGTTATTAATGAATTCTTGGCTTCCAATGATACCTGCTGTGCAGATGAGAATGGTGATTATGATGACTATATTGAAATATATAATCATGGTGATGTAGCAGTAGATATTGGCGGATTTTTAATTACCGATGAAATTGGCAGTTACGATGACTATTACCAGATTCCAACTGGTAATGATTCTACCATTATACAACCGGGTAGTTTTTTACTGCTTTGGGCAGATGAGGAGTCTGAACAAGGTGTATTGCATGTAGAGATCAAATTAAGTGGTGCTGGAGAGCAGATAGGTCTATTTTTACAGGATTCAACCTCTGCAGTGGATACGTTGACGTTTAGTGAACAAATGGAAGATATATCTTACGGAAGATATCCGGACGGATCTGCGAACTGGGCATATTTCAGTACGCCATCACCCGGTACAGCAAACCAGATGGCCTCATCCACAATCAATGTGCCTTCAGACTACTCCACTATACAAGCAGCTTTAAACACTGCTGAGGATGGTGACACAGTATTAGTTGCCGCTGGTACTTATGTAGAAAACATCATTTGGCCAGCCACAAACGGCATAAAACTGATTGGAATAGATGAATCTACTACTGTTATTGATGGTGGCCAAAATGCTAGTGTAATTCGATTTGAAGACAATGAAAATTTTGTAATAGATACAACAACAATTATTCAATATCTTACCATAACAAATGGATATGCACAAGGAGATTGGCCAGCCTATTATGGTGGTGGAATTTATTGTGGTACAAATGCGAGTCCGAAGTTATCCAATGTTAGTATCATAAATAATCATGCCTATTGGAGTGGCGGAGGGATTTATTGTGAATCATCTGATCCCGTTTTCGTCAACTTAAACATATCCAATAATACAACATCCACAGGTACTGATGGGCCTGAAGGGAGTGGTGGTGGAGCTCTTATACGAAATTCAAACGCTGTATTTAGGAACTGCTTATTTAATGATAATTTGGCAGCTATGTCTGGTGGTATACACTGCGATTGGAATACTAATCCTATTATTTCTGGTTGTGCTATCACTAATAATACAGCTACCCATCATACAGGTGGGATTAATGTGAATAAAACTTTTACAATGCTTAATTCATACGTTACAGATAACATCGGAACCGGTATTGTAGTAGGGGGGGGTGATAATGCAAGTTTAATAATCAATTGTGTAATAGCAAGAAATACTGGCTCTGGTGTTGAAAATCAGGCGGACGCACATATTATAAATTCGACAATCACAGGAAATATTGGTATTGATGTATTTGATGATATGACAGGTGGTTGGTGGTACGGAGGTGGATTAACTAACAATGGGTTTATTAATGTGATAAACTCGATAATATGGAATAATTTGCCCCACGAAATTGCTAATCAAGACTTTTCGGATGATTTAAATGTTTCTCATTCATTAATTAAAGGAGGATTAGAAGAGGGTGTGGGAGAAATAAATTGGCTGGATGGAAACATAAACTTGAATCCAATGTTCATCAATCCTTCTGATAATAATCTACATATATCTGACTATTCACCTTGCATTGGCGCAGGGATTGACTCAATTGAGATTAATGGCGTTACATTCTATGCTTCAACTGTTGACATAGAAGGGACTTCTCGACCTCTACCAGTAAATTCAGCAATTGATATTGGTGCTTACGAATCTTATAGAGATATCCCCTTAGTTTTCCCATATCAAATTTCAGAATATGCGACTGCAGGATCTATTTTAGGGGGCATTTCACTCTTAAATGAAAATTCTTTATATGCTGTTTCGTCTAATGATAAGGTTTATCGGTTAGATAGTAATTTGAATTATTATTATTATCTGGATGTTGATGGTGGCATAAAATCTGCTTCATCTATTACTCCTGATCACACTATATATATTGCTTCAACAGATCAAAATCTCTATTCATTTAACTCTTCTGGTGTAACAAATCCAAGCTGGCCAAGGGCATTAGGATCTCAAGCTACTGCTTCTGTTGCGATTGATAATGATTATAATGTTTATATTGGGACAGCTAATGGTGTATTTCAAGCTGTTACACCTGATAACCAGAGTTTATGGGCTTATAATACTGGTGCTTCAGTATACGCTTCAGCTTGCATATCATTTGACAATAAATTGTACGTACCCGCATTTGATGGTCGAGTTCTCTGTTTTAATTTAGAAACCATTGATCAAAATAGTCCTTCTTTTGATTGGATTCTATCAACGGGTGCAGGAATTATCTCATCTCCAGCCTTGGATACTAAGATCAATGATAGTGCTCTCGAAACCTTTATATATTTAGGGTTACTTGATGGCAGAATGGTAAAAATTTCTGATGAAGGTAGCAGCGCATCTATTGTTTGGCAATATCAGACAGGAGATTCTATTCTAACAAGTCCCGTCATAGATGTCTCAGGTAACATTTATTTTGGCTCAAACGACAGTTCCTTTTATTCCATATCATCGGATGGTGAATTGAATTGGTCAATTGCAACAGGTGGAAAAGTGAGAAGCACAGCTGCAATTGATAATAATGGAATTACTTATTTTGGCTCGGATGATTATAAACTTTATGCGGTTGATAGTACAGGTACTATTATCTGGAATTATTACGGTTTTTCAGAAATATCTAGTCCAATATCAATATATAATGGAAATGTTTATTTCGGTGAAAAGAATGGAACAATAATTAAAATTTCTCCGCAAAATTATGGAAGAATTGATGACAGTACTCAAATTTCTTGGTCTACATTTCAAGGGAATAACCAAAGAACTGGAAATCAAACTGATATTAATCTTGTTAATGCTTCTCCAACAGAGTTCTCTCTAATAGAACCAAGCAATAACGCTCAAATAACAATTGATGAGTCCAATATAAATACTGGTAATATTACATTCTCATGGGATGAATCATTTGATGCAAACGGTGATTCACTTTATTATTTTATGATTGTCACCAGTGCTGAAATAAGTGGTCATGGTATGGATACGAATGCTACATCCTTTGATTTATCCTATATGGATATAATTGAAGATATGTCAGAGAATAACGTTACGGCTGCTTCGCTGGAATGGACTGTATATGTCACTGATGGTCAAGATACAGTGGAAGCAGACAATGCACCATACACAATTGAAATTGATGGCGCTAATGCGTTGAGTGCCTATTTAGAAGGATTACTTCCTGATGAATTTGCACTGCACCAAAACCACCCTAATCCCTTTAACCCAGTTACAACACTGCGGTATGATCTACCAGATCGAACACATGTGAATATTACAGTCTATGATATGTTAGGTAGGAAAGTCAGAACAATCCTTAACCAACAGCAAGACCCCGGGTATAAGTCACTAATATGGGACGCCACCAATGACTACGGTAAACCAGTTAGTGCTGGTATTTACTTATACCAAATACAAGCTGGGGCATACATGCAGACTAAGAAGATGGTGCTGTTGAAATAAAAATATGTGGAGCAGCATTTCAGTGCCTGAATCTAAAATAATCACTCTACCCAAAGTTGGAGATGTTTTATTAGAACGCAGCTACCGCGCTAAACATATTAACATTTCTGTTAAGCCACCTTCAAAAGTGAGAGTGGCCGTACCCGTTGGTGTAGAATTTTCCAAAGCGCAGCGTATTGCTGAGCAAAGGACAGACTGGATAAAAAAACAATTAAGATTCCTTATTTAAAAAATGATCAAATAGAAAAAAAGAGTATTGATCTTCTGGTTAATTATTATAAAAACAATAAAGGTTCAATAGAAACACCTATCCCTGTTTTTGAAATAGTAGAATATCTTGATTATCATTTAGATTTTAATGGTGAAGGTATTTTTAAAGATCCTGATGTTCTAGGTGCAACTTATAGTAATGATAAAAAAATAGAAATTAATGAAAAAATCAGCAAACAGGAAGGTAGAATGAATTTTACTATTGCTCATGAAATTGGTCATATACTATTGCATGGATCCTTAAAAGAACATGTCCTATGTA
>CAJWLO010000098.1 GCA_913043235.1 uncultured Fidelibacterota bacterium | reverse complement strand
ATAGCCGGTAAATATTCATAGATCGGAATAAGGAATAGATAATACGATGTTGGCTGGCCGCCTCGCCCTTCACCTTGTTGCACTATCCAGTACCCGAGGGATTGCCATATTCCCGATTGCACTCCCCCTGAAATGTTTGTAAACATTGTGGTGTAAGCCATTAGCCATATGGCATAGAAAACCAATGCGCATTTATACCAAGTTTTCCAATGCCATTTGTATCCCATATAGGCTGAGGTTATTAATAACCCGATCACTATCAAGAATGCTAGTACCTTCCCACCATGTGAAGGCATACCAATACTTGAAGTTCCCTCTCCTGACGCCAAAATCATATTTGACCATCCGAGGAATATCGTGTTTTGAAAAATACTTGAGAAAGCAGACCATTGGGGTAAGGTCAGTGAAATTAATAGGATCAGGAGCGTAAAGGACCTGCCATAGGGTTGCATGTAAAAACAATCCTTAATACCTCTATATATTTTCACTGTGTAAAACCATGCAAAACTTGGATAGGATTGAGAATTTGTGTGAGGATCGGAAATTGAGGGTTTTAACGTCTCATAGAGGGTGGATGCAGTTAAATATAATCCCAGAGTACCTACAACCAAATAAGCACTTTCCTTTGTAGAGAAACTTAACGCTAGAAGCGCAGACATAATGTAAAGGTATCTTTTGTGCCCATACAATAAATATTTCCACATTGCTATGACAAGCCCAAATGCAAAGGCTCCCATAAGAATATCGTTTCTGGCAAACCTACTGAAGTAAACCATTGTGGGAGATAAGGCCAATAGAAGTGATACAGATATAGCTCCGTATTTTCCCAATAGATCCCTTAACAAAAAAGGTAATATCACTAAGATACTTCCGGCAATTACATATAGAAGTCGGGAAGTGGCGTCTGTGTCCCCAAAAATGAAAAAGATTAATGAGGTCAATTCCATCTGTAATGGGCCGTGGAGCATGGGATTATGTATAAGTCCAGCGCCTTGAAATAATTCCCAAGAGTAATAGGCATGAAGGCTTTCATCATGATGCATGGCCCTGCTCGATAACTCATAGGACCTCAAGAAAATAGCGATTACAAGAATGCAGCTGTAAATAGCCCATTCTAATCTTAATGGGTTTAGAATCCTCTTATATGCTAAAAGGTATTTCAAGGTCTTAATTCAATGATTCGAATGTTGTCAGTACTTCCGAAAACCAAAATTCCCATGGATTCGAATTTGGCTAATTGATTATTGGAGTATTTATTTAATTCTTGTTTGCCAATATAAACAAAATCTATTTGATATTTAGATAAAAGAGATTTTGCCTGGTTGATATCTTCAGTGGAGTAAATGGTTTCGACGTCAGCGGCTCTTTGATATACATCAGGATTAGAATCTCTCCATTGATTTTGATGTCCTGGCCAGTTGACTATATTTGCAATTCCTGTATTTCTAGATATGAATCCTGACCTGTCCCATTCTCCAACAGATTCTAATATTCCCTGATTGATAGCGATATTAGTTTTTGCATATTTGAGTGCTGATAACTGAGATTCCTCTAGCCCAGAATCTGATTCTATAAAACCTGAAATATTAGATTCTCCAATTTTTGTCATAGCAGCAGCAGGGGTGTAATAAAAGGCGCCGAGGACTATCAAGCAAGCAATAAGAGTGTATGGATACTTGAGCAGTTTTGACGTTCGAATATTTCCTCTTGCCCATTGGTAAATGGAATAACCTGAACAGATCGATAAGAAAATCCAAACAGGATAATACAGTTTGAAAACGGTATTCATTCGATTCCCATAAACGTCCCCAATGTAAAAAAGTTCTGGTACCAATATCAACATCATAGATAGGGAAAAAATCGATAATATTAGGTTTCTGCTAGTTAGTCCTTCCTGGCGGGTTAAATTTAGCAAAGTGAGATTTGATATGAAACAGAAAATGGTTACTGGGATTGCAAAATTGATCATACTGTTTGCTTCTGAACTTACATTTGACTCTGGTATCAAGAATCGGATCAACCAAGGAAGGCCAGTTATAGCAATTGAAAAAGATATGTCAGATTTCCAGGTTTTGCCTATCGTAGTTGTTGAAAAGCTCCATATTACTTGTGGTAAACAAAGAATAAATAGGGGCCCCCAAACTATAAATCCATGTATCCCTGAAGTTTGAAATGCAGATCTTGATAGCCCATTTACAGATGACTGAAAAGACCAAAAATAAGGCAACAGTATCAACATAGATATTCCCATTATGAAGAATATGGATTTCACAAGCGTAATGCTGTTAAAAGACTTTGGAGATAACCAACTTAATAGGAAAACACCTGCTAATACCGAGACGCAGACTGGCAGCATCCACATGTTGATGAAACAAACACAGCCAAGGCTAGCTCCAATAATCCCTACTTTAGTCCAATATGACACGTTTGGTTGGATCGGTGCATTTTGTTTGTATAAGTTATAGACGAGGTAAAGGAAAACCAGTAAAAAAGGTGTAACCATAATGTGTGGATGTAAATCACCTAGAAGATAACTAAAAAAAGGAAACTCATTTATGGTGTAATCGAGACCTTCACCTTCGCAGGCTGGACCAAAATAGTTGATCACTCTAGAAGTTTTAAACCACCACCAGAACTCTGTAGGTCGCCAACTGTCGACTGAATTCATTACTGGATTTTGCATGCCATCAATGCAGATTGTTTTCCAAAATCCGACTGATCCAACTGAATTGATTCGGAAAAACTCGAGAATCCCTTGAAGATTTGCCATCAATATTCCACAGGATGTGGCAAGAACACTGCAGGCAATTACACTCAAGTCAAATCTGTGACGGGATATTTTTAGAAACATCGCAGTTAAAGCGAATAGAATCGATGCCGTTAATGCGGGTATTGTAGCCAATGCCAAGTTGTATGATGCGAAAGAGGGGAGTTGTGAAATTTTGGTTAGGGTTCCAAATATCCAATATCCAAAGTAATAGTAACTGATTTTCTCACCCTTGAACCATGGATCTAAAGGTTCTCCCATGTATGTATTTATTGAGGCATTCAGAAAGGCGAAATCCATCGGCTGTTCTGTGTGGTTTATACCTGGGTCTGAGTACCTTATTGCGAAGAAAATCAGGTAGGTTAATATGAATACAATTTCTATTAGCAGTATGATTCTGCAATTGTTCGCAACTACTTGTTTGATAAGTCGCCATTTCACTGCCCCAATTAATCCAGAACACGTAACAAGACTTATTAGAAGTACTACAGCTGTGGCTTCTGTGACTGGAACTATTTTGGATAATGAAATTAACCAAGAGATTAAGGATATTAAAATAATCCCTAATGGTTTACTGATCGAATACCCTTTATCAGGCATTGCTTTAAAAAGTTTCAGAAAAATGACAAAGGTGGAGATTCCTATCAATTCTATTAAGATTAGCCAGATGATGCCATACAACATTCTCGAATTATATAGAATGTATTAATCGATTATCCCAGATATAAATAATTCAGGATCAAAAACAGCAATGTCCTCAGGCTGTTCTCCAGTACCGATAAACCAAATAGGTATTTTTAATTGATCAGCAATAGCTATAGCTATGCCTCCTCGGGAGGTTCCGTCAAGCTTGCTAAGGAAAATCCCATCGGGTTCGACAAATTTTGTGAATTCTGCGGCCTGCAATAATCCATTTTGTCCTGTTGTTCCATCTATAGTTAAAATGATTTTCACCGAGGATTCGACAGATTCTCTTTTAGCTATCCGCGATATTTTTTTGAGTTCCTCCATTAAATTTGATTTACCTTGGAGTCGACCAGCTGTATCAATGATGGCTACATCTATTCCGCGGCTTTTAGCTGCACCTATGGTATCGAACGCGACTGCTCCAGGGTCAGCACCTGGTGCTTGAGCGATAACTTGCACACCGAGTTTCTGTCCCCATATTTGTAGTTGTTCGACTGCAGCTGCTCTAAAAGTATCTGCAGCCCCTAGAATTACAGTTAATTCCATATCCAATATCAGGCGTGTCAGTTTGGCTATGGAAGTGGTTTTACCCGCCCCATTTACTCCTACCATGACGAAGACAGCCGGTTTCTCAATTTCCTCGTTTAGATTGAGTTTATTGAGATTAAGTATTTTAAGTAATTCTTTCTCAAGTTCTTTAAAACATTCTTGGCTCGAGGATATTTTTTTTGTCTTTACAATATCCTTCATACCAGACACCACTCTCTCAGCAGCTGCTATACCAGTGTCTGCTGATATTAAGGTGTCTTCCAGATCTTCCCAGAACTGGTCGTTTAATTCAGTACTCTTGAATAAATCTCCGAATTGTCCGAAAAAAGAGGTGCGAGTCTTTTCAAGAGAATTAGTTAATTTTTCTGGATTTTTTTTCTTGAAAATATTCATTTCGCGACCCTGTTCGCAATTATTGACGGCTTTGTATATGAGTCTAGCGCAATGCGAGATAGATTTTTATGAAACTTGCCCCTATATAGTACAGGCAAATAATGTACACTATTATGTATTGAGATTTCGAATAAGGTGATATTTTACTCCCATGGAACTAAGAGAATTAAAAAGCTTTGTAACTGCAGCTAAACTGAGAAGTATTTCTAAAGCTGCGAAAGAACTGAATATAGGCCAGCCTACTGTTACAACACATATTAAAAAATTGGAGAGGGAACTTTCAGTTCCTCTTTTTGATCGAGTTACGAGGCCTATTAGGCTTACCCTTACAGGTCAAACTATATACGAGCTTTCTAACCCATTGTTGGAGGGGATAGATTCACTTTCCTCAATAATTTCATTGGCTGAAGAGAGGGGTCCTGTAACAATCGCTTCTACTCCAGATATTATTCCGCATACTCTTTTGAATATTGTGCAGAAATTTAATGAATTGTACCCGGCTGTGTATTTGCGGATTCAATCGGCTAATCGAAACGAGGTAACCAATTTGGTGCGAACGGGTGAAGTGGACATCGGTATAATCCAACACCCCGAAAGAGGGGATGATCTGAGCTTTGAGCCTTTGTTTTTATACGAAAGAGTTCTGATAGCACCTATTGGGCACGAACTTCTTTCGATGGACATAGAATCTTTACAACCCATCGCTAGGTACCCTTTAATTTTAATGGCTAAAGGTACTTATACCCGCACCATATTGGAGGAGCAATTGCAGAAAGATGC
>CAJWLO010000097.1 GCA_913043235.1 uncultured Fidelibacterota bacterium | reverse complement strand
TGATGGTGAAGATTTATCGCTCAGGATGGATTCAAACTATCCTTGGTCTGGTAATATAAAATTATTTATTCATAAAATACCTGTTGATGTATTCAATGTAGGGCTCCGTATTCCAGAATGGACTAATGATTACAAGATTATGGTTAATAATGAAAAATATAACCCAAAAATTAGTCCTAATGGGTATGCAGAGATTAATAGACAATGGAAACCCGGTGATAATATAGATCTCCAATTTGAGATTAAGCCCTATCTCATTGTAGGCAACCCACGCGTTGAGAGTATAACTGGTAAAGTTGCGATAGGAAATGGCCCTCTAATTTATTGCATTGAAGCGTCAGACCAGAGTTTTAAAACTGATCTTACTGATATAATGATTGACCCTGACACAGATTTTGAAGTTACCTGGTCTGAAAACACACTTGAAGGTGTCAACATTATTATGGTTGATGGAAAAAGAATGAATGATACTGATTGGGAAAATAGCTTGTATAAAAAGCTAACAGAAAAAAAGTCATTGATTACTAAAGATATTAAGATTAAAGCAATTCCATATTTCACATGGGCAAATAGAGAGATCTCTCCAATGAAAGTGTGGATACCTAGGTCATGAAAAAAGCCAGTGTTATAGCAAATAAAAACTACCATATCGCAAGCATTGACAGCAGAATCTATGGATCTTTTCTGGAGCACCTTGGCCGTGCAGTATATACTGGAATTTATGAACCAGATCATCCAACTTCTGATGAGAATGGAATGCGCCAGGATGTGATAGATCTAGTACGTGAACTCGATACTCCGGTCTGTAGGTATCCGGGTGGGAATTTTGTTTCTGCCTATAATTGGGAAGACGGGATAGGCCCCAAAGATAAAAGACCGACTCGTTTAGATTTAGCATGGCATACCCTCGAGAATAATCATGTTGGTATACATGAGTTCGCGAACTGGTGTGAATCTGTCAATACTGAACTAATGCTTGCTGTAAACCTTGGCTCCCGTGGATTAGATGCTGCTCGAAATCTGCTTGAATACTGTAACCATCCAGAGGGCACAGCCTGGAGTGACCTTCGCATAGCTAATGGGCGCAAAAAGCCCTGGGACATTAAACTCTGGTGCCTAGGAAATGAGATGGATGGTAATTGGCAAATCGGACATAAGACCGCTGATGAATATGGAAGATTAGCAGCTAACACTGCTCGAGCTATGAAGTTGTATGACAAAACAATTGAGTTAGTGGTGTGTGGCTCCTGCGGATCTGAGATGTCAACATTTCCAGAATGGGATGTTACCGTTTTAGAACATACATATGATTTAGTTAACTATATATCCCTCCATTCTTACTTCAGGAATCCTGAAAAACATACTGGCAATTTTCTTGCCCTAAACCACAGGGTAGAAGAATACATAGATACCGTAGCCGGTGTAATAGCCTATGTTAAAGAGAAGAAAGGATCAGACCATGATGTATACATTTCGTTTGATGAGTGGAATGTGTGGTACCATTCTAATGAAGAGTCCAATAGATTCCTTGATGGATCACAAGGCTGGGTCCACGCACCCAGTTTGCTAGAAGATATTTATAATTTTGAGGATGTTCTTCAGGTTGGCTGTATTCTGAACTCATTTATCCGTCGTTCCAACATAGTTAAGATTGCCTGCATAGCACAATTAGTCAATGTGATCGCACCAATCATGACTGAAAAAGCTGGAAAAGCCTGGCGGCAGACAATTTATTACCCCCTGCAACTTGCTTCAAAATATGGTAGAGGAAAAGCACTCCAACTTAAAACATCTTCACCATCATATAATGCGAAAGTAGGCGATAATATACCATTCTTAGATATCGCAGGAGTTGATAATGAAGATGGTGTTATTACATTCTTTGCTATTAATAGAAATGGAAAAGAAAAGCTAGATATAGATATATCTCTTGAAGGCTTTAAAAATCCAAAAATAATTGGTCACACAACAATTCACAATGATGATATTGAAGCCGTAAATACTGTTAATGATCCCGAGAAAGTCATCCCCATTAAAGGGACAGGTGCAAAGATAGAAAGTGAGAAGGTGTATGCTAGCTTTAAACCCTACTCCTACCATATCCTGAGGGTAGAAACTAATTGATAGTTATTAACATTTTTTAAATAATTGAATAAAATATTTTATGCGAATAATAATCAATAATAAAAAATCGTTTGCTTTAATCAAAAGCTCGTGTGAGATATATTAAATTCCCCCTAATTACAAGACACTGAATTATTATTCTAATTTATTCTTTTGGCACATAAAACATACAGATTCTCAAAAACTACACCTGTCAATCCGAATGATGTTAGAATAATAGACGGATTTTGGAAGGATATTATAGATCGTAGCCGAAAAAGAGGACTGAAGAGACTACTGGATGAATATGAAAACAGGCAGGTGGTTAAAAATTTCATTGATGTGGCAGAAGGTAATCCACGAGTCAAAGATCTTAGGGAATTCACCCAGGATAGATTAAAATGGATACCCGAAAAAGATAAAACTCCATTCAATGACAATAGAAAAAATGGTATGAATTTTGATGAATTTTTGTTTAAAGCACTTGAAGCCTGTGGCTACTATCTTTCTGATGATAATCTTAAGGAATTACACAAACAATACTATCGTATTAGAGATATTGTAATCAGTGCCCAGCAACCAGATGGATATCTAAATACTATAGCAATCCAGGAAAAAAGAGAAAAATTTTCTCATGATATTCAAGAACTCTATGCATGCGGGCATCTTGTACAGGCTGGAATTGCGGCACTACGAAGTAGAGAAGATACTACACTATTTGATGTATCAAAAAAATATATGGATTGTATTATTGATGGTTATAATCAAAATAATAATTCAGATCCTTTTTTATTTTTCCTGGATGGAAGATTATTGTGGCCTGACCATCCCAATATTGAAATGGCTCTTGTAGAACTTTATAGAGAAACAGGCGAAAAAAAGTATCTGGATTTTTGTAAAAAAATTTTAGACCAATCAAATTATACCGAACGTACACAGATGTTTGCCCACGCTGTTTGTGAAATACTCCACGCAACTGGAGGAACTGACTACTATATGGAAACTGGTGACTTGGATATATGGAGCGCAACAAAATCACTCTGGGATGATGCACTGAAAAAGGTTTACATCACAGGTGCAATCGGTTCAGTAAATACTCCATCTACATTTGAATCTGTTGGCAAAAAGTATGAGTTGACAAATGTCTTTACTTACGGTGAGACATGCGCATCAATAAGCTATGTTTTTTGGTCCTGGAGAATGTTCTTAGCCACAACAGATGGTCACTACACTGATATGATGGAACGAGTACTCTACAATGGAGTGCTCGGTGGCGTGAGCCTCGATGGTTGCAAATATTTCTACCAAAATCCATTGGAATACAGATCAGAGAGTCCAAAAGGTTCTGCATCAGTTGAAGAATCTTTCTATGATCATCGCAATCTTAATCAAAGAAAAGCTTATCATTATTGTTCATGCTGCCCCCCAAATGTCCAGAGACTATTTGCATCACTAAATCAATATATTTATACAGCAAATGAAGACACCATCTGGATTAATCTTTTTGTTGAATCAAAATTAGAATACAAACTTCAGAACGGTACGAATATAGAACTATCACAAGAAACTAACTTTCCATGGGAAGGTATAAGTAAAATAACTCTTAACCCTAAGAATTCTTCTAATTTTACAATAATGGTTCGTATCCCTGAATGGTGCGATTACAGCAAAATCATTATCAACGACGAACCAATGCTGCCACAAGAAAAAAATAATGGATATTTGAAAATTAAGCGAAATTGGGATTCTGGAGATCACATAAAAATAGATATGTCTATGAAAGTGCAACTAATCAAGAGTCATCCAAAAAATATTGCTAACTATGGTAAACTAGTTATTTCCTATGGACCTGTAATTTATTGTATTGAACAGCTAGATAATCCCGATATTGATATTTTTTCATTGGTTATTGATACAACAAATCCTTGGAAAACTAAATTCGAAAAAAATCTTCTTGAAGGTGTCGTCTCTATTACGGGTAAAGCATTCACTAGAGATGATTCTGGCTGGGAAAGGAATCCATACCAAACCTATGGGCAGGTACAAGAACAGAAATTATCTAGTGTTATAATCAAGGCTATACCCTATTTCGCCTGGGCAAATCGTGGTAAAAATTCAATGATAACAGCGATTCCTTACATTAATTGAAATCGATAAATAAAGATAAAATAGCGCTCTGATTTATATACTATTAAGCTCATTAAAATATTTATTCAATTGTAACAATATCTATAAGATATATACTCATAAACCCAGAATCCTATCTAATCATAACCAGAATATGTCTGAAACGAAGAATCTAGTCCAACTGATTTCCTTTCTCTAAAAAACTTTTCTCCTACCCCCAATGACTCAAGGAAATCCATTAGATTATTTGTCATCTCTTTCACCACATCTTTTCGCTCAAAATATAAATTCTTGGATTGTGTAGGATCATCCTTAATATTGTATAGCTCCGGTTTTAGAGGCCGACCAAGATCATCTTCATCTAATAGTGCTTGATCTTCATAATCCTTCCCAAAATCATTAATTGGTATCATGCTCCAATCTTTGGTGGTCACTGTAATTCTAGCTGGTGGTCGTACCAAGCCTCCACAACTAATTAAATAATCATGTAAGCTCTCTTTATCATCATTTAAAATTGGCAGAATTGATTTCCCTTCAACCGGTTTTGATAATTCTATCTTAGCTGCATCAGCAAGTGTAGGCATGATATCCGGAACACTTACTAACTCATCACAGCGACCTTTTAAATCCATCGAGTCCGGAAAATGCATTATCAGAGGGATTCTGGCAACTTCTTCATATAGTGGGTCCACACCACCATAACCACGCTTGTGAATATATCCATGCTCGCCGATGAGTGTACCATGATCCGTTAAAAAGACTATCAATGTATCCTCAAAAAGGCCCATATCTTCTATAGTCTTGAGAAGTTTCCCAACCCACCTGTCCACCTGAGTAACATTGCCGGCATAGAGAGCATTTAAATGCTTTAATTCTTCGCCGGATAGGCCGGATGCATCATGCATCTCTTTGTTTGAGTGGTGCTTTGGTGTATAAGCAGGTCCCATGTGCTCATCACCTTC
>CAJWLO010000096.1 GCA_913043235.1 uncultured Fidelibacterota bacterium | reverse complement strand
CCTCACTATCAGATAATTCTCCATCTGATATAGATGCAGTAAATGTTTCTGAACCCGGTGATAATATATTTATTCGTGAAGGTCGTTACAGTGAGCATGTGAGAATTGAGAAAAAGAAGGCTACAGCCCAGTCCCCAATACGAATAGAAGCCTGGCCTAATGAGCGTGTTGTGATAGATGGGACCGTGCCTATTACTACTAATTGGGAGCCTTATGACCATAATGGTTTGACAATATATCGTACGTTTTTAGATAGTGCAGCATTGGCCGATAGTATGGGTGATGTTTTCAGGGGAGTATGGCAGCTTTTTCTGAATGATCGAATGATGATCCCTGCTCAATTGATAAACCTAAAAAACCCTACAGATCCCAGGGTTGGAACCGCAAGCCAACCTGAGCCCAATACCTACTGGGCTGCAGGAGATGATTTTTATGGTGGTGATGGCCGCATATACCCAGATAACACCACTAATCTATTATCAGATATAGATAGCCCTGAAGAATGGTGTTATCTTGCTTATTCGCAAGAAATATATCTATATCCTCCCAATGGGATAAATCCAAATAATAGTGAAGTCCGTGGCCGTGTAAGGGATGCGATTCTGAATGTTGGCGGGAAAAATAGAAATTCCCGTCATATCAGTTTTAAAGGCATACAAATCTTTGCTGGTAAGCTCTGGGCTTATAGAGCAACGAATATTTCTTTTTTAGATTGTCGATTTTCTTATTCTATTACCAATCTTTTTCCAATAATGCGTGAAGAAAATGGACCGGTAACCAAGATTGGTGTAGGTACTAGTAAGACAAATTATCTTGAGACAGATTGTGACAGCGCTGTTTTTCGAAACTGTATTTTTGAATATATTGATGGAAAAGCTTTAACATTAAGAGGCTCTCACTATAGTATTGTAGAAAATTGTTATTTCCATCATATCAACTGGAGTGGGAAAGAAAGCGTGGCACTGAGAACACAAAAAGCAAAATACACCACCATGCGTTATATTACAATAGATCAAAACATATCTGGAGGTGGTTTTTTCCCATCCAGTCACAATATTGTAGATCATTGCCTGATATCAAATATTTATTCTCGACGAGATGCTGCTGGTCTCCAGATTAATCAGGGACAGGTAGAGCCTATAGTTCGCTACACGTGGGTTATGGATGCTCCCTATGTGAATGGTATTCGATTTGATGGTAATCCCGGCGGTGTTTTAAGAAGAATGCACCATACCCTTTCTATCAGAACCAGCCGTGGGTATCGACTAAAAGGAGACCAGCACCAGGTTCACCATATTACCGGTATGGAAAGCGCCCGTCATGATATCAGCCTACCAGATTACAAATTTTATGGATACTGGAACCCTGAGACCGGCGAAGCAACTACGGACCCATCACTGGGATGGCCAAGAGCGACGAATTTAGGGGAAGATTCTCTCATCAATATTCCGCTTAGTGGTAATCTTAACACGGCCCATCGAAACTCTATTGCTGCAGGTGCCTATGAGTGTGATCGCCCGACTTTCATTGGCTGCAATGAAGAGACCAATGAGGAATGGGGTCTTTGGCATGGCACATTAAGAGGCGAAAATATTGGTTATGAACTTTCAAGCCCTTCACATTATGATTATCGCCCTAAAAAAGGATCTGCCCTCATAGATGCCGGGGTTGTTATTGAAGGGGTGAATGATGGTCAGGATGGTAGCCGCAAGTATATAGGTGATGCACCAGATATTGGTACCTACGAGTATGGAGATAATGTCTATTTTATACCTGGATATAGGCCCGCCCACGCCAGTTTTCCAATTCCACCGAACAATTCCAACTATGTTAGGCCAGCAACTATTTTAGCATGGCGTTACCCATGGCCCAGCGATGAAAATACTACTGCAGAAGTTCGTGTAACTGGTCCTGGAATAAATAAGACGGAATCTTTTCAATATCCCAATAACGTATTCAATGGCCCATTTCAGCCAGGAGGCAATTATTCGTGGAGTGTTTCAGTTGATGGCAGAAGTGGTGGTAGCTGGTTTTTTCAGGTTGCAAATATGCTCGAACCAGACAATGACCGCTCCGTTCAAAATAGTCTGACAAATATATTAGATCCCAAACAGGAAGATCTATTAACTGTTTCAGGATCTAAGAGTGCTTTCCTGAAGTTTACTGTGGATGCAGGGGTAGATGAATTCTGGGAAACGAAGTTCAACCTCTATATACCCGTTGCTTCCCCCCAAGGTGCAGATGTGGTTATCTATCGTTTTAACAATACATCATGGCATGAAAGGAAAACTTCCAACAATATAGGGACTGTCAATCGTTCCTTGGGTGCTCCAATAGATACTCTTATAAATATCCAGCGTGATAGACAGGTAACTATAGATGTAAGCGATGTAATTATTGAACCAGGAGAATATTCTTTCGCTCTGGCACTCATGGGAAGTGGCGGTAGAGCAGAATTCTGCAGCAAGGAAAATAGCCTTAGTCTCAGACCTCACTTATCCTTTACGCCGGGATCCAATTCCCTGGGAATTGCTCCTATGGAGCCCCGGGATGATTCTACTATGGTTATGGGGGCAATGGGCGATAGCATTGAGTTTAGCTGGAACTTGTCTCATGGCAATTACACAGAAGATATGACTTATGAGTTTTTTGTGAGCCTACCGTACCTGAATGATAATGGAAAAATTGACTCTTTAACTTTCAGTAGCCAAATAGATGGTAATAGCATAGCCATAGATCGTCAGGAGCTATTATCTATGTTGATGGAAGCAGGACTGGTCCAGGGTACTTTTACCTGGCGAGTGCGGGGGTATACTGGCACTGCTACCTGGAATCCGATTACATCCCACCGGTTGCACTTAGTGACAGATGATGGAGATTTGGAAGCTGTATTTCCGGTTAATTATAATTTGCTTCATAATTATCCCAATCCATTCAATGCAAGCACTACAATTCTCTACGATTTGAAACACTGGTCCCGGGTCCGGATAGAGATATTCGATATCCGCGGCAGAAAATTGCGTAAACTGCTCCAAACAATTAAACCGCCTGGCCGTCATAGGACTTCCTGGGATGGGAAGGACAGTTCAGGCCGAAAAACAGCATCTGGTATATATTTTGTTCGCTTTATAGCGATTAATCCCAATACAGGGAAACAGGTGTACACTGCTAATGAAAAAATGATGCTGGTGCATTGAATGGGTGATTGATATGATTTCATTGAGCATATCACCTAATTGGCAGGGTAAACCAGGAAATATCCTTGAAACTCGAGTGGAAAAATCCAGCATAAAACACCTGGATAAATTTCTTTTTATTATGATTTGTTTGAGTTCCAATCTCCAAGCTGATATTATTCGTTCCTACAAACAACTTCCAAATAAAGGTTATATGACTATTAAAAAGTCACTTTCTGGAGAAAAACCTATGGAAGTGTCCAACTATAGCAATAATTCATTTGTTCCTTTAGTAGATAGGGAGAGGGATACAGATCATTTCTTATCTTTGCATTTGGCAAATTCGTACAATGGATATGGTATGTATGTCGGAAGTACGAATCCGATCACTTTTGTACCAGGTAAAGGAATCATTGCAGCCTACAGAATGATTGATCAGGAACAGCCATTCAATGCAGGCTATATAGGAATAGCGTTATCCAATGATGGACTTGATTGGTTTCCAAAAATCTATTCATTAAACCCTGATTTGGCAGGGGGAAGATATCCAAATGCAATTATGTCTGAGAATGGTAGGGCTACGGTGGTATGGAATGAAATTACTGGAGATACGGAGTGTTTTGGAGATGCCACATTGAATGGATCTGGCCTGGGTGGCCGTGCTATGTATTTATGGGATGAATCTGATGTATTTGATGCTGAATATGCAGAGATACCAGGCCAACTGGATCCTCGTGATTTGATGCCACTGGCGGGTCTCCAGGATGGTTGTTATATCGAAGGATATCCTGAAGATCTTATATTAAGTAATTGTTTTATGGTTGATCATTCCTCTATGCCTGTGGTTCTGGCTATGTTCAAAGAAGGAAGAGGAGATGGCAGGTATATTCTTTTCAGAAATGAGCCAACTGAAGCATTTTCATATTATTTAGGTGAAATTAATTCAACCTTTTCGGTCATGTACGATCCAAAGTTTCTCGATACTGGTGGCGATACGCTTTTCTCGGGTGGAACAGTTAGCAATCCCGATTTTCACATTAACTCGGATGGAATTGGTTATATGGTACAACGGGCATTTAATAATCTTTCTCCAACACATGATCCAACGTTACCCACTTTATTTTTTAGAAAAACGGAGAACTATGGTGCCACATGGACAGGTGATGCGGGAGATTCAGGCCCAACGGGAAGTTATGGGAATAAATATTTTTTTCTTAGTGATGCAGTAATGACCAATCTATCAGATTCGCTGATAAATACGTGGGAAGGTGACTCGATAAAACTTAATTATCAGGACACAGTATATTATGATGATGACCCTAGACCTTTTGTGCCCGCTCCAGGTTTTTTTCTTTGGTATGAGTTTGATGTCCGCACGGACCGCAATGGCGGTCTGCATGTTAATATACCTGCCTGGTTTTATGTGTGCCCTGATACAGCTTATACGGATTCAGCGGGTACTTATTATGAAAACGGATGTGCCGACTTGGATAACAATGGTGTAGCGGACAGCATGCTATATATTGAAGGCGATTTTGGTGGTTCTGGTATGGTCCATTTTTATTTTCCAGATCCTATTCAAGATTCAAATAATGCTTATGCATCTCTGGTTCACGATATGTCTGAAACGTATTATGGAGACTGGGTAAACGAAATGTCTCTTCTTACTGGAGAATATGGCCCTGAACAGTATTTTTACCCAAATATAACCATGAGTATTGAAGAGAACAGTGATGTTATGTGGTATGCAGGATTTGCAGGTACCAGGTATTATTATTCAGATGACAGCACTCAGGTTATCCCTGGTGATGTTGATCTGTTTGCATCTCGTTCTGTAGATAATGGCAGGACTTGGTCTGATATTGAGAATGTGACCAATACACCCGGTACCGCCCAGAACAGGATGCTTGAAGTGACACCCCATTTATCTGATAAAGCCACAGATGATGATGTATACGTTTTGTATCAGATGCCTGATCTCACTCAGCCACAATATGACCCACCGGAAGGGTTTGAAGATTATTACATGTCTGTACAAGTGGGACATTATAGCACAGAAATACTAAATATGCCTGATGACAGTATTCTTGAACCTAAAATATTCACCTTGGATCAAAATTATCCAAATCCATTTAATCCTAG
>CAJWLO010000095.1 GCA_913043235.1 uncultured Fidelibacterota bacterium | reverse complement strand
AACCATGTAACATTAATTTTAAATGAAGATGGTTCATATAGTATTTCATCTTTTATATCTGATGAAAGAATAACTGAAAATACGGAAACAACTATTTATGAAATGACTGGCGGTTGGAATACTGATAATGATACAATTACATTTGAGGAAAATACTGAAGATGTATCAGTTTACGATAATTTGTTTTATATATCTGCTGATGTATTAAGCTTGTTTAATACATATGGAGGTGGGGAATACGATTTTCTTTTAAGTTATTTATATGATAGAAAATGATTAACCGCATCACATTACTACTATTTATTGGGTTGGCTTGCGGACAGGTGGATAAACCTGAGACTGGAGAAGCGTTTAAAAATCAAGATAGTGCTGAGGAAAATGATAGTTTCAGAAAACATAACTTATCAATTGGAATGTTTGATGATAGAACAGGATTCAGTTTTATAGGCTATATTTATAATTTAAAGCAAACAGATATGAATGAGTATTTTATTGGTGGAGGAACAATGATTATGGCATTCACAGGGACAGTTGGATGGAAGCACTATTACAAGAAATCCAGACTATCCATTTCTTCTGTTCTTTGCGGTCAGTATGTCGCACACTTTGGTTTTAATGGGTTTATATCAAATGCATCTTTTACCATAGAATACGACATAGTAGAGTGGGCACAAGTAAAGTTAGGCGGTACGGGTTTGATAATGTTAACTGGTGACAATAGTAGCGATATTGGAGTGTTCCCTTTTGCAGGTTTAAATTTTAGTTTCTAATATATATTAACAATAATAAAGGATGGAGAAACAATTTCTGAAAAATGTTGGGATGAAGATGGAAATGAAATAGAGTGTGATTAAATAAACCCATCCCAGCCCCACATTAGTGGGGTTTTTTGTTTGTGGGAGGACAGAGTTGTTTATAGGGGGTGTTTTTCTATTTTGAGCCTGATTTCTCTCTATTTCGTCTACTCATTTTATTCAAATTAATTATTGTGTCACCATCATCATTAGTAGAACTAAAATTTTTTATAGTTTGTTTTATTAAAAAGTAAAACACTATAAAAGTAATAATACCTATAACGAGTTGTGTTTCTAGTAGTACTCCATTCATTTAAAAATTTAATAATGCTACTACTTAAATACATATAATGGATTGTTTGTGGGATGATGGGTAGATTTAATTTAGAATTAATAGATTGTATGTTAAAATGAAACCTATATTGAGAAATATTGACCATATTCATGTTTTTGTACCTGATAGACAAGAAGCCCTTAAGTGGTACGGTACTGTTTTGGGCTTGGATCCTGTAAAAAAATTACTATTTTGGGCAAAAACTGGCCCTCTTACTATTGGAAATGATGAGGGTAGTATTCATATCGCTCTTTTTGAAGGTAAACCAAATAATAATCGGTCTGTTATCGCTTTTAATACAACTGGTGAAGAATTTATAGTTTGGCATAAAAGAATAAATAATGAACTAAGCGGTTTTATTGAAGTTGATGACCATAGTGTTTCATTTTCGATTTATTTTGAAGACCCATATGGAAATCCTTATGAAATCACATCCTATGAATATGAGATTTTATCTAACCACTATAATAAAAAATAATTTTTGGTTAGAATTATGACCCCCGCCCAGCGGTGTTTTTTGTTTGTGGGGTGATAGGTAGATTTTGATATGGTTAGGTATATATCACTCATCCTTCTATTCTCTGTTTCTTTTTCTCAAGAAATCATTGGTGAAGGACTCTCTGGCCAATCCCTGCTCGATTATGTAATAAACAATTACAAGACATCCACCACATTAGGATATAGTACCGCCAGAGATACGCTTTACGGTACAATAGACCTTCAGGAAGGCAACCAACTCTCATGTGTCTACTCGGGATACACAATCACCCTTGATACAACACAGGACCCGAGTACGGATGCGTATAACAAAGGGATTAACTGTGAACATACCTTTCCCCAAAGCATGGGTGCTGGTGAAGAACCACAAAAGAGTGATATGCATCACCTGTTTCCCTGCAAGTCTAATGTGAACTCATCCCGTGGTAATAACCCCTATGCAGAGATACCTGATGAAGACACAGACACTTGGTATCGGAATGATTATTCGCAAAATACAATCCCTACAGAATACATTGAAGAATATGCGGAAAAAAATAATCCGCCTGATCCAACGGATCAGACATTCGAACCCCGTGAAGATCATAAAGGGGATGTATCAAGGGCTGTGTTCTATTTCTTTGCAATGTATAACGATGTTGCAGACACTAACTTCTGGAATGAGCAAAGAGATGTTTTATTGGACTGGCATTATTATGATGAAGTAGATGAATGGGAGATGAATCGAACTTGGTCGATCGCATCCTATCAAGAGAACCAACCCAACCCATTTGTATTAGACTCTTCCTTAGCCCGTAGAATATGGGATAGTACGACAGACACTTCTAGCTTTGGGCAAGTTGACTATCTAACTCAAATTCAAACAATATTTAATAATAACTGCACAAGTTGTCATATAAATGGTGGCGCTTATTATGGAGGATTGGATTTATCAACTTATGATAGTTTAATGGCTGGAAGTAATAACGGCGCTGTCGTTGTTGCTGGTGACCATACTAATAGTTTACTGTGGCAAAAAGTTAACAGTGGCGAAATGCCACCACAGAACAATCCTGATTTAACCAGTGATGATGTTAGCTTGATTGCCCAGTGGATTGATGAGGGCGCTTTAAATACGCCTACAGCAGACTGTACTGCAAACGGTGGCACTCAAGGTGTTGAATTATGGGGTGAGTGTTATTCAATTGCAGAGACTGATTCGTTAGATTTATCAGATAGTAGTCTCACAGGAGAGATTCCCCATGAAATAGGTAACCTAACCAATCTCACTTTTTTAGAATTATCCCAAAATCAATTGACAGGGGAAATCCCTACAGAGATTGGTAATCTAATAAACCTGAAATGGTTGTCCCTATGGGAAAATCAATTGGCAGGTAATATTCCCGAAAGTATATGGGGTTTAATTTTATTGGAGAATCTCGACCTTGGTGCTAATCAACTTGCAGGTTCTATTCCACCAGAAATAGGGAACCTAATAAATCTGAAAAGTTTATTTTTAGATAACAGCCAATTTACCGGCGAAATCCCTTCAGAAATCGGGAATCTGGTGAATTTACGTTGGTTGGTATTATCTGGTAATGAACTCACTGGCGAGATACCATTTGAGATATGGAATCTTACAAATTTACGTGCATTATATTTATCTAATAATCAATTCACAGGTTCAATCCATTCTGAGATAGGGAATATGGCACATCTTCAAAGAATAGTAGTGCATTCAAATCAGTTTACCGACCCCATCCCATCAGAGATCGGTAATCTAACAAATCTCGTTAGATTGAAAATGCATTCAAACCAATTGACAGGTCCTATCCCAGAAACACTTTGTAATTTATCCAATCTGACATGGTCTCTGGAGGATAGTTCCTACTCAGTTTCTACTTTATATGGTAACCAACTCTGTTACCCATATCCATCTTGTGTTGAAGATTTTGTGGGAGAACAAGACATTTCAGAGTGTGTGTCTCAAACAGTTTGGCATGTATCAACTACCGGCTCTGATTCTACCGGTGATGGTTCTGAAGATAATTCTTTTGCCACTATCCAGAAAGGTATTGATACCGCCAGTGATGGTGATACAGTTTTGGTGGCTGCTGGTACTTATGTAGAGAATATTCGCATTTACTCTAAAAATATTGTAGTACTAGGTGAAGATAGAGAAATTACAATTATTGATGGTAATCAATTAGGTCCAGTGGTTTTGCTCGAGAGTGGTGATGATTCTATGGATGAAACACTTATTGATTCTACATCACATTTTAGTGGCTTTACTATTCAAAATGGTTATTACACAAATTACGGAGCAGGAGGCATTAATTGCAAAAGTAAGCCAAAATTATCAGATTTAATAATCACAGAAAATACGTCTTTGCATACAGGCGGCGGAATTTATTTGGGTGGTAGGGATGATTCATTTGGAATTATTTATGATGTTATTATTACTGGAAATTCTTCCCATTATGGTAGTGGGGTTTTTATAGCATCGGATAATTGGAACTTATTGAATGTAAGGGTTGAAAATAACACAACAAATGTTGCTGAGGCAGGTAGTGTTATCCGTGGTGGTGGAATTTATATAAATGAATGTTCTCCAAAATTAGAAAATGTTATAATCAGCGGTAATAGTGTCTACATTAATATTAGCACGGACACTTATGGTGGTGGAGTTTATATAAAGGAAAGTTCTCCCATTTTTATGAATGTCGTAATCTTTGAAAATAGTTCTCAATATGGAGGCGGTATATATTCAAGCGATGAGTCTAACCCTGTATTTACAAATACAATTTTTTGGGGAAATTGGATACAATCTGAGGTAATTGATGGACCAGCAAGTATATCTTATTCAAATATACAAGGTGGGTATGAGGGCGAAGGCAACATAGAAGCTGACCCGAAATTTTGTAATCCAGATAGTGGTGACTATACATTAGCAGAAAACTCACCTTGTGTAGGTACTGGAGAAAATGGTGCTGATATGGGTGCGTTTAGTATTGGATGTGAAGCAATCTTATCAACTAATAATGATGTAATACCGTTAAAATATACTCTTCATCAAAACTACCCCAACCCCTTCAACCCTATCACTACTTTACGCTATGACCTACCTGAAGATGCACTGGTCAGCATTACCATCTACGATATGGTGGGACGTGTTGTTAAAACTATGGTAAACAGCCAACAGAACGCTGGTTTTAAATCAGTACGCTGGAACGCTTCTAATGATAAAGGCTCCCCAGTATCAGCAGGGCTATACTTATATACCATACAGGCAGGTGAGTTCAGGCAGACCAAGAAGATGATCTTATTAAAATAATTTAATTTTATTTAATATACGGACAAATGTTGAAAATTATCTTTCTTTTAATTTCTTCTATATCTTTTGTTCAAACTCAAGATACAACCTTTCAATGTAATCCTTGGGTTCAGCAACCCTTTGGCTCTTACTTAATTGAGAATAATGTATGGGGACAAGGAAATATAAATAATTTTTCGCAGTGTATTTACACTACAACAGATTCAGTTTTTGGATGGAATTGGGATTGGCCAAGTATAGGTACAAATGTAAAAGCATATCCTGAAATAATTTTTGGGAAAAAACCTTGGAGTTCTAACTCTACAAATAATGTGCTCCCAATAATGATTGATAATATAGAGAGTTTTGAAGTCAGTTTTGATATACAAACTGAAGCCAATGGGTGTTATAACCTAGCTTTTGAATTTTGGGTTACTGCAGATTCTTTATCGAATGAAAATGAAATAACAACAGAAGTGATGATCTGGACTTCTAATAGTTTATTACAACCTGCTGGAGAACAAATTTCAATCGTGTTTGTTGATGGTTATTATTATAATCTATATGAAGCTGATTTTGATAATTGGATTTACTATGCCTTTGTATCAGATGTTGATCAGTATAATAGTACGTTGAACATTCATAATTTTATCAATTATATGATTTCCAAAGGGCATTTGAATCCAAATGAATATTTGGGCAGTTTCGAATTAGGAAATGAAATTGTTTATGGTGTTGGTCAAACAAATATAAATGACTACTCAATCTCAGTAAATCAAACATTGGAAATATTAAAACAAAATAAAATTAAAAAAGATTACTTATTAGTTTATAATCCAACACCGAATCCATTTAATCCTTTCACCACACTACGATATGATTTAACAGAAGATTCATTTGTAAATATTACGATTTATGATATGCTTGGTAACGTGGTAAATAATCTCGTTAATGCCAATCAATCATCAGGTTACAAATCCATACAATGGAACGCTACCAATGATAATGGAGCACCAGTATCAGCAGGATTATATCTATATACAATACAGGCTGGTGAGTTCAGAC
>CAJWLO010000094.1 GCA_913043235.1 uncultured Fidelibacterota bacterium | reverse complement strand
AGAAGTTGATAATCATGAAAAGAATGAAAAGGTAATAATCTCATTAGAAAAATAGAATTACTATATGTGTCTGTATTATCTACCCATCCTCCCACAAACAAAAAACCCCACGAATGTGAGGCTTTAAATCATCATATGTTTTCGCATTATGATCCTAATCAAGCCTTCCCATTTTTAAAAAACATCACATCTCAACTGGGCTACAAATCTAAATAAGATATTTTTCCAACTAATATTTTTTTGTTCCCAATGTTAAACTTGTCTTCATATAAAATATCCATTAAAAATTATGTTTTGAATATTCTGAAAAACCACCATTTAGACTATAAACATTTCGATAACCCATATTTGCAAAATATTGTGCAGCACCTAAACTATTATTACCATGGTAACAATAAATTATTATGGTCTCATCCAAACCTGTATTTTTTTTAAACTCATCAAGATTGTCATCTGTTAAATGTATCGCATCAGGGATGTGTGCCTGCATGTAGGACTGCCCATCTCTTATATCAGCCAAGATAACATTACCCATTTTAATAAGGTCATTTGCATCAGTTATGTTTATAGTATTGTTGGGAACCATTTTATCATCCATGATTGTATTAATCCTTTTTAAAATAGTTCTAAAAATTGATCTATAAACATGTAATCATCTCTGTATCACTTATATCAACCCGACATCCCACAAACATAAAATTCTAGCAGTTGAATGAATTAAAATGTGAGCTATTATGCTATCCCGATATTTTCAACCGGGACTGGTTTATCACCATCCCAATTCAGGTTCCTTTCATATTTATTAGCTACAACTTCTGTGAAATAAACTGGCACCAAAGGATGGTTAATAATTTTCCCCGTATGATCTGGAAGTATATTTCTTTCGGCAACATACGTCATGTGAGTTTCATTATTTACGAGTACATGATACCAGGGTTTATTTTTCGATGGCTTTGATTTTGCCATAAATGCATACCATTCATCTGTCAACTGGAAAGTAGTATCAACGGAAAGTATTACACCTCTATAATGAAACAACTTGTGAGAAATAATTTGTCCTGGTTTAAACTTTGACATGGGAATATTTCAATTGAACGAGACTACTTTGCCAGTTTATACGAATTACCTGGTCTGAATTACCATAAAGGCTTACTTAATTTTCCTGTAAAAGACGTGAACATTATGTTAAAACTTACGCTTAATTGTTCTTCCGTGCTTGTATTTGAATCAATAGAATGTTGTAAATAGAAAGGAAAAATGACCCACCAAATTCTAATACAGCAATGCTTGAATATCTTCAAATTCTCCATCTTCCCATTTCATCGTCACCCTATCCATAAATTCTTCAAGATGTAATTCTTTATATTCTTCCTTGTAGAATTTTATCGCATCATCCCATGATTTAAAATCACCTTTATCCATCAATCTAATCCCCAAGCCAACCCAATAAATAGTAGTAATGTGAGGCGTTTAGTCATTCTTCCTCATCATCATAATCCATTTTTACATAGTTATGATTGGCTCTATTCTTATTTGAAAGAACATCTGCAAGTAGAATAAGGGTAAAAGCAATACTAATCCAATACTCCCCTATTAAAATCATAACAATAACACCGATAGTCATAACTCCTAAAAAAATATTTCTTAACATTGGGCTTGCTGGTTTTTTTAACCAATTCATATTCAAATCTATCCATCATCCCAGCAAAAAAAAACCTCACGAATGTGGGGAATCATTAATTACTAAATAGATATTTTCCTATGGCTATTCTTCTTCATCAGATATTGCTTCCTCTTTTGAAGAATTACCATCCCATACTCTTGGTAAATCAACAATTGTTATTAAAAATAGTGGGGATGATAATTCACCATAATCATTGTATAATAATAAAACACAAAGTGCCATTGCAAAGAAGAATCGATATTTCCAAATAAACTGCATATTATAATCTACCCACCACCCCACAAACAAAAAACCCCGGGTGACCGGGGCTGATGAAATGGTTTTAAAAAGCATTTGTATAAAGGTAAATATATTTATTCCTTCACTATATCAAATGTTTTCACAAAGCATATATTATCTTTCACATTTCCAACCACTGATGCAACCCTAACTGCACTGCAGAAACCATCTTTCGCATGAGAATCTCCATGGTCGTCAATACTAGTCCCCTTAATCTGATATGTAGATTCTCCAATCTTTATCGCTAAACTACAACCTGATTTACTATCAATTGCAAAATTACACATTCCACATGATGCTAATACAAAACCACTAACTAAGCCTTCATCACTTAGTTGACTTACTAATTCAAGATTAGTATGGATATCTGGGACTTTTGTTTTTGATACATTGCAAGAACCACAACCTGCATAAACTGAATTATATGAAATATAATATATTGTAAATAATAGAGGGATAGTGTTTTTCAGCATAAAGTTTTCCTTTGAATTTATTAAACGTAATCTACCCATCCTACCAGTAACAAAAAACCTCGCTGAATAGGGCTACACTTTCAATTATTTTGAATACTCATTTGTAAGGTTTTTGTGTTTATTCACACACTTTACATTTCGTCACTATCTTTCAAGTTTATATCTAGCAAGAACTGTTCCAACGGTTCTTTGATCCACCAGAACCCGTTCTTTTGCTCTTTGGGATTGGAGAAGTTGTAATAATATAAGGCAATACGCATTTTTATTGGTTTCTTCTGAAAATTACTGTTATCAGTAAGAAGACCTAACACATTTGGATTTCCCCGACTCAGGGCACGTAAAAACATCGCAAACCAGTAGGAATGATCCAGATAACTATTTATGTGCATCTGAAAATTCCGGATAACTTGTTGCTGTTCCCCGACATCCATAATACTCAGGTCCTGTAATTCTTGAGGGGTGAAAAACTGTTCTATATGTATTTCACCCTTTTTCATGTCACCCGTAGTTATTACTTCCAGAAAACGTTTATACAGAAATAATGAAAATTGAGCATCCATGATTCGTTCTATATAGAGCGCTTCAAACCACATTTGCCAGTCCAGCCGTGGCATGTGGGGGAAAAAGAATGGTGGTTGTCTCTGTAGTTCAACCGGCTTATAGTTAAAATGGTAAGGTGTCCATGTTTTTTCATCATTACTATAAGATATGATTATCTCTGGGCGAGTGGTTGTCATAACACGAAATAAACCATAGGAATTCATGGATCGGGAAAACTGCGCTGTGCGTACTAGTGCATTGGTAATTGTTGATGGAGAGGACGTTTTCTCTGAAAATTCAGAACGATTCCCGCGAAAATCCAAACTCAAATAATAGATTCCGGTAATAATAAACATAATCAACAACATGGATCCGAAGACAGATTTCCACCACATCATCCAAATTAGATTTATACGTACTTTTTGGGGTCGATAAAAATATCTTTTGAGTTGTTTGGGGAATGTCTGGTCATCCAACAACGTCAAACAAAGGATTATTGTCAGAAGATTAAAAAATCCATAATTCCCAGTGATAATAATCATGAGTTGTAAAAAAACTATACCTAGGGAGGCAATATTCCGAAAGCGGCGTGGAAATAAAATAAAAAATGGCAGAATTAACTCTGTGACGTATGTAATTATTAGCGATATTTTATGGAACCAGCTTGGTAGCCAATGAAAATGCCAGCTTAGCCAAGAAGGAATTGGTTGAGTCCAATAATGATAATTCAATGCAGTGAAATCAGCCCATGTATTTTCCCCATTTGTCCCAAAATAAGTGAATTTTACTAATCCAGATTCAAACATCAGCTTAAATAATAACAACCACAATAGCAATCGCCCGATGAAATGGGGTTCAATCGCCGTACTAACTTTTTCATTCATTGTCCAAGGTAAAAAGAAAAGCGATAGGAACATCGTCTCCAAAAGCAACAGATCCCATTGGAAATTAAGGAAAGGCTGGGCAACCACCGCCACTGACAGGTAACATACCCAACCTGCTAAAACAGCAATATGCGGGATAAAACCAATGATCAACAAAAGGGCCGCCAAGGTACCAATCGTAAAAAGAATTTTTAGTCCGCTTGTGCCGGAAATTAACCATAACAAGGTTGGTCGCAATAGCCACGGAGATGGTGCTATGTTGCTTGCACTTTTCTTCCAAACCTGATCAAGATTTTCCTGAAAAGGAACAATACCTTCTGGTCCAATCAGTCCTGCAGACTGGATCCAAAGGGAAATGAAAGCAAACAACATTGTAAAACCTAAAAAACGCCCAAAAAGCCATCCACTGGTCCGATAGGATGACACGGAAAAACTTTTGCCCCAGAAAATGGTCACTAGCCATTTGAAAATCCACCGATGATCAGCGACAAGCCGATATCCCCGCTCTGATAAAGATGCAAACCAGTGCCAACGTTGATAAGCCCAAAAAGCCCAGCCTTTCCAAGGATATTCCGCAAAGAAACGATATACAGCAGCAGCAGCGTAATAGGTATTCCCTGATGGCATAAAAAGGGCTATGGATACAGCATAATCTTTTTTAGGAGCTTGGGGATATTTTTTAGGCAATTCTTGATACGGAACGAAGTCTACTTTTTGCTGTGTATAAGAGCTGAACCGTTTTGCACACATTCGACAGAAAGTGCACTTCCCATCCCAAATCATCAGAGGTTTTGATGGTCGAAACGATTGTGGAGAATTCTCTGGTAAGATAATGTATCCTATTAAATGATTAAGTTAGATGATCTCTTCTTTGATGACACTTCCATCTTTTTTCTTTAAAATATCATAATATTGTACTTTTCCGTCTTTAAATGATCCTTTTTCCCCAGACCTTCAACAAAGTCGCGTTTTAAAACAAATATCATTGTGGTTTAGGGCATTAACCGGAGCATATTAAATGCAACCAAAGTGCCATGTTGCGTAAGGGGAGCACCTGTAATCAAGTTGTATGAATTACCCTAATCCATTGAGCCAAATATCGATTTCTTGGAGTGCCCGGTGAGCATAGGCAGCTTTACGTTCTTTACCGCGCAGGCTTTTCTTTTTCTTTTTTGTTCCGCTATTTTCTGAGGCTGCAAACGGCGGGAACAAGCCAAAATTTATATTCATTGGCTGGTAGGTTTTAGGGTCTGCACCTTTTGTTATGTGGCGGAGTAACGATCCCAACGCGGTGTTTGGACCAGGTGCCGGTTGAGTTCTGCAGTACTTTTCCGCAACTGCGAAAAATCCAGCCAGTAAACCAGTTGCAGCACTTTCCACATACCCTTCGCAGCCGGTGATCTGGCCTGCAAACCTTAATCGTGGATCGACTTTGAGTTTGAGATCAGGTGTCAGCAGTTTTGGACTATTAATAAAGGTATTCCGGTGCAGACCACCCAGCCTTGCAAATTCGGCGTTTTCCAGGCCTGGTATGGTTCTAAATATTTCAATTTGTGCGCCATGGCGGAGTTTAGTCTGAAACCCCACCATATTGTATAGGGTGCCGAGGGCATTATCCTGGCGCAGTTGCACTACCGCTCTAGGTTTGATGTCTGGATTATGGGGATTGGTAAGACCAACAGGTTTCATTGGGCCAAAAGCAAGCGTGTCTGGTCCTCTGGCTGCCATTACTTCAATGGGGAGACAACCTTCAAAATAAGGTGTGTTTTTTTCCCATTCTCGGAATGTTACCTTATCACTCGTCAGCAGAGCATTGATGAACTTTTCATATTGGGAATCGTCCAAGGGACAATTTATATAATCTGAACTGTTTCCCTTGTCGTAGCGAGATTGCAACCAAGCCTTCGAAAAATCTATACTATCTTTGTAGACGATGGGAGCTATTGCATCGAAAAAAGCAAGGCCGTCTTCGCCCGTCAGGTCGGTTATAGCACGAGCTAGCGGTTCAGACGTGAGAGGTCCAGTCGCAATTATCACATCGTGCCACTCTTCCGGTGGCGGGCCATCAATTTCTTCCCTGAGGATATTCACTAATTTGTGGTCCTCTAGAGCATTTTGGACTGATAGGCTAAAGCCTTGTCGGTCAACGGCCAGAGCTCCGCCAGCGGGGATCC
>CAJWLO010000093.1 GCA_913043235.1 uncultured Fidelibacterota bacterium | reverse complement strand
ACCTGGATCGCAATGTAGAAGCCCAGCAGAACAAGGCTCCACGACCAAATAGAAACAATAACTCCTTAGATAAATAAGGACATAAATGAAAAAAATAGCTTATTGCTTACTTTTATTTATCACTCAAGGCTATGTGTTTTTAGCTGCGCAGGCATACCAGCCGGCCGTTCCGAAAGACAAGTCTAAGTTAATTGACTCCGATGGAAAGCAGCCCAGTCCGACGGCCATAAGGGTAACCCCAAGAGTCAGAGAAAATTATGAGTCGACCTTTTCTCGTTCGACAGTTGACGCTGATAGATCTGTTTGTGGGACGATGCCATTTTTTGAACAAAGACATGAGGCACAAAGATCATGTGCTTTCTACGGTGAGGCTGATGAGCCGGAGGTGAGAGACTCGTTTATTCCTAATGGCGGGACTCCCGTTAAAACAGTTCGTTTGTATGTGCATGCTTTTGTAGATGGCAATGGCGACACAACAGCCAGCCTTGCGGATGTAGAAGCACAGATGTATACGCTGAATGAGGAGTTTGCACCTCACAGGGTAAGCTTTGAAACTTTATATGATGTTCACTATGACTCCGACTATGACTCTGTCTCTTCCTGGGGGTATTATCTTAAAGAGGCCTATGCCGTAAATCCTTCGGAGTATCACAATGTTTTTGTTATAGACCTAGATGGTTACCTTGGTGTATCCACATTCCCTTGGGACAGTGACGCACTTAATATATATGGCGGAACACTGGTCGATCGCTATTGGTTTGGCGGCCCAAGGTATTTTGAGGGTGAGTATGATATTCCTCAGCGTACTCTCACGCATGAGCTTGGACATGCTCTTGGGCTCTGGCACACGCACCATGGTGTCGATGAGGTAGCAGAGTGCGGCTCTTGCTATGAGGGAGCCGATGGGTACAATTACAGCGATGGTGACAATCCGGATGTAGTTGGTGACCTTTGTTCAGACACAAAATCCACTCCAACAAATTTTTCATGCAGTGACCCATCTGGCACAGACTGTCAGGGTAATAGCTGGGTTGATACAGATGTTCATAATTATATGGGCTATGCAAGTGACCTATGCTATAACCAAAACGGTGAAGGGTTTTCTGCGCAGCAATCAGGTAGGATGCACGCCTGGGTTGAGGAAGCTCTAGGAAGTCTATTAGTCTCTCAAGATCCTCCCCCAGCAATATTTTTTAGTGAATTTGGAGAAGGCAGTGGCAGCAATAGGTACTTAGAGATATATAATGGGACGGATATCGAGATAGACTTAGGAAATTTTGCACTTGCAAATGTTGGAAATGAACCGAACAATCCGGGAGAGTATGAATATTGGAATAATTTTGATTCGGCAGCGACGATAGCTCCGGGGGATGTTTATGTTATAGCTAAGCCTGAAGCTGATTCATTAATTCTTCAAGAAGCAGATATGCTTTTTCCTTATATAAGTAACGGTGATGATGGTTATTGTTTAGTCCAAGGGTCTGAAGAAGACTATGTTGTTCTTGACTGCATCGGTGACTGGAACGGAGACCCGGGAGCTGGTTGGGATGTGGCAGGAGTTCCTGAGGCAACCAGAAACCACACCCTGATAAGAAAATCATCTGTTGAAAGTGGAAATCCAAATTGGTTTTTGTCTGCGGGAACTGATGCGGACAACTCAGAGTGGTTTGTATTGGAGCAAGATAATTGGGATGGTCTGGGATTTCATCCGAGTGACCCGATACCCGAAATAAATACCTCTCTTCATTTTGATGGTGTGGATGATTATATAGATATTGGAAGCTCTGACAATTATGGATTCGAGAATACGAATGAGATAACAGTCACTGCATGGTTTAAGGCTGTGGATGTTCCAAACCCATATCCTCATATAATTGGCGCAGGAGATGATGGAAGGACATTGCAACTATGGTGGAACACATTTAATAAAATAGAATTTAGAATTGTTGTTGGCGCAAATATATCGTGGATCACAACAGGTTCCACTCTTGAGCTAGGTGAGTGGTATCATGTTGCCGCTAGCTTCAGCGAATCAACTGGAAGAAGGATTTATATTAATGGTGTTCTTGAGGCTAATGACTATCCTACAGGAGAGATAGAGCCCATTAATTCAAATATTTATATTGGCAACAACCCGTTTTTGTTTCCAAGAGAATTTAGCGGTCCGATAGATGAGGTATCTCTTTGGAATACAGCTCTTAGCCAGGAGCAGATTTATCAAAGTATGGCAAATGAAATCGATCATTTTGATTCAAATCTTGTTGGCTATTGGAAATTTAATGAGGGCTCTGGTGATTTAGTTATAGACCATAGTGATAATGGTAATAATGGATCTATTAATGGTGCACTTTGGAGCGAAGATGTACCTGTTCCGCCTGTTTTAGGATGTACTGATCCATACGCAGATAATTATAATCCTGATGCTACTATAGATAATGGTAGTTGTTATGGATACCCAGATAATGGGAATTATTCCCTTAGTTTTGATAGCGATAATGTAAGTGTAGGCGAGATAGGAGACTACAGCTCTAAGGTAACTGTAATGGGTTGGGTGAAAACAACAGATGGTGGTTCCTATCATGCTATTGTATCAGGATCCTGTGGAAACATCATGCTAACTATGCATGAAGGTAAGCTTCTTTTTGGTTCTCAGTGTAGTAACCCTATTCAGCATGATACATATGGGATAACAGAATTAAATGATGGTGAGTGGCACCATGTGGCTGCTACCTATGATGAAAATGGTGGCGATAACAATCTAAGGGTCTATGTTGATGGTGTGTTAGAGGGTCAGTCCACCAAAACAGGCCAATTTGTTACAGGCGATTTTACAATAGCCAGTTCCCCTGCACCGGGTGAATATTTTAATGGTAATATGGATATGTTACGTATTTGGAATACTGCACTAACACAAGAACAAATCCAAGAGAATATGTATTCAAGTGTTGCAAGTGTGGATACAGATCTTCTTGCAGACTGGAGATTTAATTCAGGTGATGGTGAAATTCTTTTTGATCACTCAGGAAATTCAAACCACGGGCAAATTAACGGAGCTAACTGGGATGAAGAGGGCTATGAAGCTCCCAAAATTGCTGTAACCTTTGCAGTAAACATGCGTGACCATATTGAATCGGGTGCGGATAGTTTATATGAAGGTGTCTATTTAGCCGGTGGGAATATTGGTGGTATGGCTGATTCCACAGATGAACAAACCGGTTTCTATATGTCAGATGACGATGGTGATCTTATCTATGAGGTTACGATTGATTTGGATCGTAACTTTTTTTATTGGTATAAATTTCGCATTGGACTTACAGATGGTAACTGGTCAGGTTATTGGGAAAATCTTGATGGTGACTGTGGGTATGAAATGTTTAATGACAGATATTTTACTACAGGGGTCAGTGACAGTATGAGAGTTGGGCCATTCTGCTTCAATAGTTGTGAGAATTGTGTATTGCCAAACAGGTCGCTGAGTTTTAATGGAGAAACCGATGGTGTCTCTGGTAGCGCATCACCTTCATTAGATGTATCTAATAACAATCGCCTGACTCTTACTGCTTGGGTTAAGCCAACCACATATCATGGGGTTGTTTTTGCACATACTAACCATCCATCCTTTCACCAGTATGCTTTAGTGATAAATCCTGAGGGTAAACTATATTTTTTATCTGGTTTAGGAGATTTCGAGCAAGGTGGTAGCAATGTTAGTAATAGCTCTGTACCTTTAGATCAGTGGAGTCATATAACGCTTACTTATGATGGTGAAGCAATAAGGTATTATATTAATGGTGTTCATGATTTTGACCATTATGTTGTGGATAATTTTACCACAGAGTATATGGGTAATTTTTATATTGGTCATGCGCAAGGGAATACTCCTTACCATGGAATGATTGATGAAATAAGTGTATGGAACATTGCACTTGTTGAAGAGCAAATTCAGAATAATATGTATTACCAATATTCAGGAAGTGAAGAAGGTTTAGTCGGCTACTGGAATTTCAATGATGGTGAAGGTAGTACTCTCACTGATCTAAGTGGCAATGAGAATGATGGTACAATATATGGTGCAACCTGGAGTGATGATGTAATGCAGCCTCCTTATACTGGTCCAGAGTGGTACGTATCTACCGAAGGATCAGATGATAATAATGGTTCATATGAATATCCTTTTGCAAGCATCCAGCATGCGGTATATGCTGCAAATGACTATGACCTAGTGGAAATTTCTCCTGGAGAATATTTTGAGAATGTTGTGATTAATAATAAAAACATTCACATTGGTGGAAACAATGAGGACGGAGATATTACAATCAATGGTGACAGAAATGGCAGTGTGTTTACAATAGATAGCGATGGTGATTCACTGTCGGTTCATTTTTTTGGCATAAGAATCATTGACGGAAGGTCAGAAAAAGGCGGTGGTATATTTGCTAGAAATACTTATGTAGAAATACGTGATTGTAAGGTGCTAAATAACCAAACCGCTGGAGAAGGAAGTCAAGGCGGTGGTATTTATGCTTATAATGCTATCCTTGGGATATTTAACTCAGATATATCTGAAAATAATTCAGACGACCTACCTGGCTTTGGAGCTGGGATTTATGTAGATGGCTCTGAATTACAAATAGAAGATAGTTGGATTGAATGGAATAATTCTAGTAGTGGTTCAGGTGGTGGTATCTATATGACAAATAATTCAGAAGCATATTTTGTTGAAACAAATGTTAGAAACAATGATGCACTGAAACAGGGTGGGGGTATTTTTATAAACAACGGTTCAAATCTATTCGCAGATGGTGATGTTAGAGTAGCTAACAATACGGTAACCCAAGACTGTTTTACAAATCAAGGTTCTCAGGGTGGGGGATTCTATATCGATAATGCATCAGTTGATTATGCAGGGGGTTATATCTGGGCTAATAAGGCTTATGATTCTGGAGGAGCATTCTTTATAACAAATAGTTCAAATGTAAATTTATCATATATAGCAATGGATACGAATGAATCCGCAGAGGTTGGCGGTGGGGAAAATACTATTGGTGGTGGTCTTGGCATTGTATTTGATTCTGAGGTGAATTTTTATCAATGTACTGTTTATGGAAATAACTCCATATCCGGAGGTGTTAGTGGTCTTTACTCAGATAATTCTAATATAAATATTAATAATTCTATTTTTTGGAGTAATCCAGGTGAGTGGGATGGTGAAACTGGGCAACTCATAGGTTCAGGTTTTAATGTTTCATTTTCGGATATACAAGGCGGGTATGAAGGCGAAGGTAATATTGATGCCGATCCTCTGTTTTGTAATTATTCCACATTTGATGTAGCAGAAAATTCTCCAGTTATAGGTATAGGACAAGATGGTAATAACATGGGAGCAACTGAAATTGGGTGTGATCCATTATTTATCTCCGAGATACAATCAGTTGAAATTAACGTTGTTGGTACATCTGCTGATTTTTATATTTCAACAGATAGCGAATATGATCACTTTCATTGGATCGTAGACTATGGTGAAACATTTATGTCTAACCAGACTACTACGATAAATAATCTTGGTATAGGGCTCCATCGTTTTGCTGCTTATCTAGTAAACTCTGATCATGAACCAATTTCAAACCAGTTCGTGCAAAATTTTATCATTCAAGATTCTATTAATATTTATTTTACTGAAACATTTGATGATCTTGATTCTATGGGTTTAGATGGTTGGGGTTTTTATAGTAATGACCAAGGCTGGGAGATTAATAGTGAGAGCATGCAATCGTCTCCCACCGGTTGGAGCGTATCCCAAGGTTCTGGAGAATTTGCTTTTGCACAGGACCATAATAATTCAGATGCTAGTGAAGACTATTTAGTAATGCCAGAGATTAATCTGTCTGCTATCGGTCAGCCAGTTGCATTAGAGCTTTTCAGTTTTTTCACTGGGTCTAGTGTATATACGGACTCATTACCTTATGGAAAAACTAATGGCTCAAACGCTCCGTATGATCAGGCGAACTATCCTGATATGTCAGAGAATGGTGGTAACATGGTTGAAGACCCATTGTATATAAATGCAATTAAATTACAAATTGAAATAAATAATACCCTTAATAAAGGTACAAAA
>CAJWLO010000092.1 GCA_913043235.1 uncultured Fidelibacterota bacterium | reverse complement strand
AGCGATATAGAGAAGTGGCTCCTGCCAGCTGGCTTACACCTTTATGATATCAATGGAAGAATGATAAGAGAGTTGATTAGGGGAAATAGGATGGCAGGGACCAATGAAATAGATTTGGATGGTACATCTTTGGCAAGTGGAGTTTATATGTACACGCTTGAGTTTAATGGACAGTTAGAATCACGAAAACTGGTTTTAATTAGATAATATGAGGCTAGCTATGGTAAGGAAACATATTAGATATTGTTCTATAATCAGGTTGTTACTTATTGCATGTATGATGAAGGTTAGTCTGGCTCAGGATAAGACCGGATGTGTAGATGGGAATTGCAGAAATGGTGTAGGGACCTATGTATATGACTATGGGGCCAAGTACACTGGTGAATTCAAAGAAGGGAAAAAACATGGTAAGGGAACATACTGGTTCGATAATGGTGATGTTTATGAAGGCGAGTATGTCAATGGCCTTAAGCATGGAGCGGGTATCTATACTTTTAAGGATGGCCGGAAGTATGTAGGAATGTATAAAAATGGTAGGCGACATGGCACGGGAAAGTTTACAGATCCGAGTGGTAGGAAATATGAAGGTGAATACAAAAATGGAAAGGAAAACGGTACAGGTGAAGTTATCCTAGCTAGCGGTGAAACATACAGTGGTGGCATGAAGGGCGGGAAATACCATGGTCCGGGCAAATGTGTTTTTGCTAATGGAGATATCTTTGAAGGCAGTTTCCTGAATGGTTTTCCCCATGGACAAGGAATTTATAAATATGCAAATGGGGATTCATATACGGGTGGAATGGAGAAAAATAAAAAACATGGTACTGGGGTCTATGCATTTGCCAATGGAGACCGTTATGAAGGGGAATATGCAAGTGATACCCGGCAAGGTAAAGGAAAGTTCATCTTTACCAGCGGCGACCGTTATGAAGGTGGATTCCATAATGATGATTACCATGGTATGGGTAAATATTTTTATGTCAATGGTGACCAATATTCGGGAAGGTTTGAGCAAGGAGAAAAAATTGGCAAAGGATCTCTCCGAAACTCAGATGGGACTACGTATATGGGTGAATTCAAAAATGATAAAAAGAATGGACAGGGTACAATATTTTATCCCAGCGGTGACAAATATGTAGGGCAGTTTCAGGATGGCCTCTATCATGGATCTGGAAAAATGAATTATGCTAATGGGAACAGATACGATGGTGAATTTTTAAAAGGTGAGCAACATGGCCAGGGAATCTTTATTAATCCAAAAGGTGAGAAATACGAAGGGGAATTCAAAAGAGGTATTTATAATGGCATAGGCAAGTTTATGTTTCCCAATGGTGCTATCTATGATGGTGAATTCACGGATGGGAGACAAACTGGTTTTGGCACATTTAGTAATTCATTTGGTGAGAAATATACAGGTCAATTTGTGGATGGAATCCGCAAGGGATTTGGTTCCTATTTCTGGTCCAGTGGGGACAAATACACCGGTGAATGGGATAATAATATGCGCAATGGATACGGTGTTTTAAAAAAGATAGAAAAGGATCTTGAAGCTGGTATTTGGTTCAATGGAAAACTGGATAAACCGGAAGAAAACAGTGTTGTGATAGAAAAATTGAAAGTTAAATATCCGGGAATCGATTTATTGGATGATTAACTACTTTAATACCTGCTATAATATGATAAAAAATGTATATCTGCTTTTTATACCTATTTTAATCTTTGTGATTCAATGTGAAGATGAAGGTACTAGCCTGTCCGAACAGGTAGACTCTTCTTCATTGTCAACAATTACTACCTTGGATACGCTTTTTAATGGAAAAAGTATTTATATATGTGGATTTTATTCAGATACTCTAGAAACAACACCAATTGCATGTTATTGGAAAGATGGTGCACGAATTGATCTTGATTATGGCTGGGCAGAAGATATAAAGGTAGTGGATGGAGATATCTATATAAGTGGTCGTTGGACAGATGATACGGGATGGAATGGAGCATATTGTTACTGGAAGAATGGTGAAAGAACTGATCTACAGGGTGGCACTGATCTTGAAGTTGGTGGCTTATATGTTTATGAAGGGGACGTATATGTTGCAGGGACGCGCTTAACAGATGTTGGCCCTTTTGGTACTCCTGTCGCTTGTTATTGGAAAAATGGCCAAAGAACTGATTTAACAACAACTTCCATGGACGCAGTGGCTTATGGAATTGGTGTAAATAATGGTGATGTATATGTGTCTGGGTGGCGAATACAAAATCACATAACTTTAGCTTGTTACTGGAAAAATGGTTCAATAAATAATTTACATGGCCCTAGTCACTTTGGTGAAGGTCGTGATATTGCTTTTAAGGGTAATGACGTTTATATATCTGGTCATGTTGATAAGCATTCTACCGATTCATGGAACGCATGCTATTGGAAGAATGGAAATCGAGTTGACATGGCGAGGCGGAGTTCGTATGGTACCTGTATCGGGTCTGAAGCATTTGGAATTTTTATAGATGGAAGTGACATTTACCTTGCGGGATATAATAGTATTGTGAATAAAAATGGTGTGGCAGTAAAATGGAGAAATGGAAATACGCATGAACTAAGTGGCACGAGTGCTCTAGTTGAATGGCACCACCTATGGGATATTGCTGTGGAAGAAGGTATTAAGATATCTGTAGGCTATTATACACCTGATATCTCAAATGAATACAATTATGATCTTGGTTTACCTTCTTTCCCAATTTATTATGTGAATGGTCAACGCTATCAATTAGAAGATACTGAGTACCAGTGGGGCGAAGCTACTGGTGTGTATATCTATTAGCTTATTAATATGATAAATAGAAAAATATATTTAATTATTTTTTGCTTGTTTCCAATATTTATTTATCATTGTAGTGATGAATCATCCAATGGTAGCTCAGACAACCCAATCTATGGATGCACAGACAGTTCTTCACCTAACTATGATAGTACAGCTACTGAGAATGATGGCAGTTGCATATATTGTAATATTGATACAACTTATACAAAGGTTATGTCTGGCACTGCAGGATATGATATCATCCGATCAAACAATTGTAGTTTTGTGCTATCTGGAACCAATGGAAAAACAATTCTAATGAAAATTAATGAAGTAGGAGAAGAAATCTGGAGCCAGACGTACAATGAAATTAATGGAAATCATTGGGGAACTACTCTCAATCCTACGGTTGATGGCGGCTATATCATTGGCGGTCTAACTAATGTGATCAAGACCGATTCCATGGGCATATTAGAGTGGTATTATAAATTGCCGTATTCTAATGCACATTATATAGAAAATATTATCCAGACCTTTGAAGGTGACTATGTTGTTGTAGGTGGCGTTAATGGTGACCCTGGGACCGGTGGACATAACCAGAGAGGCCAAGCGTTTATTTTACGGTTATCTGAAGGCGGTGGGGTACAATGGGTGAAGCGGTATGGGATCTTGAATACTCCAATGGATACCTTTTATGGCGTAGTACAGGCAGACGATGGAGGATTTGTTACAGCAGGAAGTAAGCTGCATGATCGCAACTTTGAATTTTATAACCATTTTTGGGTTGTAAAGATGAATGAAAGCGGAAATATTGTTTGGTCTCATGAATTAGGCGGTAATTATTGGGATGAAGCCCAGGATATAGTAAAACTTTCAGATGACAGTTATATCCTTGCTGGTAAGAAATCCCTTTCCAAAACAAACCTCAATTTATGGATAATACGAATCTCTGCTTCTGGGGCTATTCTTTGGCAATCAAACCACGGTGGCGGTAATAACGATGCAGGTACCGCATTAACCATTACTGAGGATGAAGATACTGTTGTTGCCACTGGTTACAGCCGCAGCAGTTCTGGTTCGCCATTTAATTATAGGATTTGGGGTATCGATGCCGATAGCGGACAATTGCTTTGGAATAAAATACATGGCGGTAACCAGGAAGATAAGGCTTTTGGAGTAGCTGAAGGATATGATAATGGTTATATGGTTATCGGAAGGTCATATTCTTTCGGTAGTGAACGTGTAAATTGGCTGGTAAAGACTGATTCCTTAGGGCGTGTGGATAATTAGTATCAAATATTGAATCAATACTGATTAACTCAATAACATTGTAGCTTAACCATCAGAGAACAATTAATAGTTATATTTAGATATCCAGCTTTTTAGAAATACTTAGTAAGGGAGTAGTGTTTGTTTATTATTTTATTAATAGGTTTGGTGTATAATTATATAAATGGAGAAGAGAATTAAATGAAAAGATATCTGATCATAATCTTGTTCTTATCACTGGTTTTACCCCAGTCGGAACAGTCGGAAGATGATGAAGCGGTAGAAATCGCTATAGATTTTGATAGTAAGGAAGAACTATATCTAAATTTTAGTTTTAATGCCTATAGAGGTGTCCCTGTATACACCGCTAAAACATTTGACCAATATGATCGATCATATCCAGTCTATGGTTTATCTATTGGTACCCCTTTTGGGTTCCAGGCGGGTTTTACATATACGACCCTTGATTTTGAAATTATGCAATATAAGTTTGAGGATACAAAAACAATAGTTGGAAATAAAGCTGTATTCGGTGGAATTGCTTACCAGATTGGAATTAATTCGGGTTTCTTTATCAATACAGCCAGTTTGAGTATAACTGCAGCAACCGGCATTTATCATAAAGGGAATGGCTTCGTTGGTGGCATAAATTTAGACCTCCCATATTGGGGACCATTTGAAGTTCGCGGTGCTGTCAGATTTAATACAGTCCAAAGACCGGATGAGGATTATACTGGATGGATTGACATCGGTATCTCATTGGGCTACGAATTATAATAAAAATTTTATTTTATATATCAACCGATGAAAATCAATTATGATTATTACATATTTGATTTTGATTGATGATCGTTAAATTAATATAATAATTCTATTACAATAGGAAAACGATGTTTAGATATTCTTGCTATTATCAACATACCATACGGCTTCTAATTTTATCCATTTTAACATTTTTATTCAGTTGCGAAAAATCTGAGCCATCATCTTCAGAAGACTGTGCAGGTAATTCTGATGGTAATGCGATCTGCGGGTGTACAGACAGTACGGCTGTAAACTATCTGAGCAGTGCAACTTATGATGATGGCACTTGTGTACATTACATAGACAATGGTGACTTTTATCTTAATTTTAATGGTGCTGATTTCGTAGATGTTGGTGACATGTTCCCTCAGGGTTCCTATACGAAAGCAGCATGGGTGAATCAAAAATATAGTTATGGAGCGCCCAATAATATTATATCAGGGAATGAAGGTCATGCCTTTTGGGCGCCTTGGGCGCCAGATGGTGAAGGATCAAAACTTGCTGCGGGTCATAATGGCAGCTACAATATTGTTCAGGATACTGATTCCCTACCCACCGGAGTATGGACCTTTGTAGCAGTCACTTATGACCCCGATACTGAATCAGGGACGATGACATTGTATAAAAATGGAACACAGGTTGATGCAGCAACGAGTGTTTCACCACAAAATTCAACCGGTAAGACATATATCGGCAGGTATGCGAATGGGAACTATTGGTCAGGTGCGATAGATGAAGTAGCTATCTGGGATAAGGCTCTGACATCTAGTGATATAAGCACCCTATACGATGCTGGCTATGGTTTAACCAATGCATCTGCAAATTCCGATGATTATTCTTCATTAGCGGGTTTAAAGGGATATTGGAGAATGAATGAAGGGGAAGGGGTAACTCTATCCGATGCAAGCGGCAATGGGAATATTGGATTAATTACCGGTGCGCAATGGAGCACCTGTGATGAGTGTGGATGTATGGACCCCGCAGCTTGTAATTATAACCCAGTAGCCACAGTAGACAACAGATCCTGTATCTTTGATGATGATAATTGTGATACTTGTGAAGACGGGGTAATTCTTGCTAATGATTTTGACAGTGATGGCATATGCGATGATAATGATGACGATAAGGATGGTGATGGTGTCCAGGATGAGAATGATTCACATCCATATGATAATACATCCTGTGCTGATTCGGATCAAGATGGTTGCGATGATTGTTCTTCAGGATACAATGATCCTTCCAATGATG
>CAJWLO010000091.1 GCA_913043235.1 uncultured Fidelibacterota bacterium | reverse complement strand
CGCCTCGTCGTTGTCGTCTCCCAGCCAGGAGCCCAGGCATCAAAATTCTCATTAGCATACCAAACACGTCCATAATACTCTTCCATCAATTCATTATATTCAGTTTCTGGAGTTGGGTCCCTGTCTTTCCATAAATCATAAAATAGCTGTTTCTTTTCCTTACGATTTTTTCCTTTGAATTGTTTTCTTTCCTCATTGGTTAGAATATATTTCATCTGTTTCATGGCTCGATCTACATCATCTACATAGTTGGAAATACCCGGTTTATATATTGAAAATGTTATTTCCTTATTAGCAATTCTACCTTCTTGCTCCAGTTCAATTGTGATATCATTTTTTAGCCCCGACAATTGGTCGGATGATATAAAAATAGCTTGTGAGAAATATCCATTTCTGCCATCTCCGGATAGAGTGTCTAAATACTCGCCACTCTTATTCAGGTCTTCAATCCAAGCCTTGACTTTATAAGGATTGGTATCCACAAATCCTGAAATTAAAAGATAAGTACCGGTACCTATTTTTCTAACGCGATGACCGCGGGTAGGAATCAAATTTTTTTCAAATCCCCAATCTCCTGCCAGTGAAAGAAGAAAAGTAGGTTTTAAAAGGGAAGGCTGATCACTTAATTTCCTAAAATCTAATTTCTGTTTCTGGGTGCCTCGCTTCCGCGTGTCAGCATCTTGCAACTCACCCATCAATTCAAACTGGCCTTTAGGTACTATAAATGAAGTAAAATGTTTACGATTTTTAATGATTGATTTTGCGGCTAAATAGGAAGTAACAGTAATAGAATCAGTCCAAATATTATGCCCTATTTCTCTACCCTTTTTATCAAGTAAAGCGATTGATGCCTCATAGGAAGCAGTAAACTGTTTTCCCGTTTTAATAAACTGGAGAGCGAAAAATGGAATTTCAATAAAAGCGACTATTTTAATGCTATCTTTGTGGACTGCATGTGAAAATGGTGCTAATATAAAACGATTAATATTGCCCTGTGCTTTTTTTCGTTTCTGTCCAGTACGAGACTGCTCTGCTAAGCCTGCATTGTAGAACAGAGAAATCACCAATAAAAATATTAACTTTCTCTTGTCCATTTAAATTTTAACAATCCGTTGCTTGTTCCTAACCAGATAATATTTTTTTCCAGTTCCACTTTATTTACTCTTCCTATAAAAGGGAAAAAATATTCCCGAATAAAACCTGTTTTCTTATTGATACGAACCAAACCTTCTTCCGTTCCCAAAAATAAATATTTTCTATTTAATGCCATGGAATAGACGTTCTTACTGTGGTAATATGCTGCTGGGAATAGCAATTCCCACTCCAATTGAGATTGGTTAAATTTAATGATACCAAGATCACAACAGGCATAAATACTACCTTCAAATTCTTTTACAGCTCTGACATTGTAGATCATTCCCGAAAATTCTTTACTCCCTATTTCCAATGCATTTCTAAGCTGGGGTTGAAGTTGATTGAAAATAAACAGGCCAGAACGACTGCCAATCCACATGGTTCCATCCGTTTGATTAAGATCATATACCGGTATTCCCTGAAATAAATATTCAAAGCCAAGTGGCACTTCCTTCCAAGAGTTCTTATTAAATCTTCCTAGACCACTAGATGATCCCATCCAGACATAGTTAGTATCACCAACAATATCCCATACTTTACCATCAGGAACACCTCTTTCCACTCCTAAGGTGCGCCAATAATTATCTCCTTTATCGTATACCAAGGCAAGCCCTTGCCCTCCTGCCCAAATCGTCTGATCGCTATCCCAGATGGAGTAAATCGGCGTAGGTGACATATTTACCAGTGCATCAAACTCAAAAGTGAACGATTCTCCTGATTGCAAATTCAACCATGATATGCCTTTCCCTGAAACATAATCAAGACCACCAAGCCATAGAAATTCATCTATAAGGGCCATACCCCCGACATCTAATCCAAATGGTCCTGTGGATATTGGATAAAAAATTTCTGATACAGATTTACCCTGAAGCAATGTACCATCACTACAGCCAATCCAGATATCACCATGCCGACCTACTAAACCGGTTGTGACATTCACAGTCCTTCCCAGATGATCAATCAAATAGTCTCCTGTGATCATCCATCCAGACATGATTGAATAATTCATCAATATTTCTTTCAAAGATGGATCCGACTCATCAGGTCCGCTACTCCATTGAATTTTTAGTTCATCAGGATATGGAAATATACCAGCAACTGTACCCGATGAATGATCAAGCTTAACATAAATCGATTTACCTTTAAGCCAGATATAATTTTTTGATGATCCAATCCGCTCAATTCTATCAAATCGTGAAAGCCCTGTTTCCACAAGAGGTATACTTATCCAGTCACCTTCCCGCGTGTATGAATATTGAATATGGCCTGGAGTTGCCGTCCAGAGGATGCCTGTTTGATGATCGAAATGTATAGCCGTTACACTATTACTTTTAAGGCCTTGGGCCACAGTGATTGGATCTGAAAAATTGTTACTAAAAATATTAAAACGATGGATACCACCGGTAATGGTACCCAAATACGCATAGGAGTACCCTTCTGTAATAGATGAGACTGCACCTGCACTTCGATAAAGTACCCAATCAAATGGTCTAAATCTGGAGTCTGGTTGAGCTTGCGTGGTTATTATAGTTGATAAGATAACAAATATATTGAATTTAAAGTTTATGGCCATTTATTAGGCGTTTATTATTGATATTGATCAACAATTTCCATTAAGGTCTCTTTGGTAATAGGAACAACTCCTACTGCCTCACAAACTTTCCCAGCTGCCAAATTTGCAAGCATTGCTGAATCTACAGGTTCCAAGCCACACACGTCATTCAAGGCAAAAGTGGCAATCACTGTATCTCCCGCACCTGAAACATCATGTACAGCTCGAGCCCGTGTTGGAATTCGGATATAATCTTCGTCAAAGAATAAAACCATTCCATCTGCTCCACAAGTAATTAACAGCAATTCAAAATCGCTCTCTTTCCTATAATTCTCACCATCGATTTTTAAATCTTCTTTGATATTTTTAATAGATAAATACTCTGCATAATTGGGCTTAAATAACCGAGCACCTCTATAATATGAAAAATGATGTTTTTTGGGATCGACATATACAGGTATAGATTTCCCCTTTGCCTGATCCATTACCCAGGAAATCAATTCTACTGATAGCACGCCTTTATTATAGTCTTGAAATAGGACACCATCTACTTTTTCAAACAATGGAGTCATGATTATTTTGAGTGCAGTAGTGATCTCATTATCAGCTACTCTTTTAGCTTCATGATCAAGACGGACCACATGCTGTCCCTGAGCAATAATTCTTGTCTTTACCGTTGTTATCCTATTAGGGTCCGATACCAAGTAATGATTGGAAAGATTATCCTCTGCAAGAATTGTTTTTAGATTGGATCCAGATGGACCGTCACCAACCAAACCTACCAAGGATACCCTGCCACCCAATCCACTTATATTTCTAGCTACATTGGCTGCCCCTCCGGCATGGTATTCCACATTCTCAACATGGACCACAGGCACTGGTGCCTCTGGAGAAATACGATCTATTGTACCCCAAATGTATTTATCCAACATCACATCACCTACCACCATCAGATGTTTTGAACTGTATATTTTTTCTATTTCTATATATTTTTCTTTCATAATTGTTCTGAAATTAGTATCACAAAAGTAATGGTCTAGCAAATATTAATTTCTATTATTATTATATAATTAACTGTATCGTCTGCGTTTCTTGCCTACCTTTCCTGTTTGGCCAGGACGAATCTTAGAAATATGACCGTTATCGAGATAAACTAAAACCGAAGAAAATTTTCTTAGGTATATATCGCTAGGCGCTGCTAAGACTATGGTAGTGCCAAGCCTGCGGTTCATACTTAATAACTGGGATCGAAAATTATTCTCCATGTTTGAATCAAAGTATATCCCATAATCATCAATCAGTAGCACGCGAGGATCATTCTCAATGGATAGTATCATACCCAGCCACTGCAATTCTCCATTAGTTAATCTTGAAAGATTTCTTCCCCAAATATTCTGAAAAGTGCCCTTATTAAAATATCTTTTTTTGATTACATTTTTTTTATTCCCAAACTGTTTGATAATAAAGGTGCCAACAGATTGACTAGAATTGTAAATACCTGAATTTCCTGCAAAAAACACTTCTGTGTTCGGGATCAATTTTCCAAGCCAGTTTGTTTTATAAGGCTTATTATCATAGAACAACATTCCATTGGTTGGTTTTAACCTTCCAGCAAGTAGATTTAGAAGTGTTGTTTTTCCACTGCCAACATTCCCAATAAGACCATAAATCGTGCCTGGATGGATATCCAATTTCCCAATATTGACGGCTTCATGAGATCCAAAGGTTTTTTCCAAATTTTTAACCTTGAATATCAGACGTTTTTTTTGTGTCATTTTCTTTTCCTTTCCGGGTTAGAACCCGAGGAAAAGGGAAAAACTATAATTCAGCGATCAGTTGTATTCAGTATCTAACCAACGTTCTGCATCAATGGCCGCCATGCAACCGGAACCCGCAGCCGTAATGGCTTGGCGGTATTTATTGTCTTGTACATCTCCGCAGGCAAATACACCTTCAATACTTGTTGCAGTATCAACTGGTCCGGTTTTAATATACCCAGTGGAGTCCATATCAAGATATCCTTTAAACAATTGAGAATTAGGTAGATGACCAATGGCCATAAAAATGCCATCACAGGAGTCCTCTCTTATTGTACCAGTAACTGTATCCTGTAATTTCGCACCCACTACACCATCTTCCCGACTACCTAGGATATCAATTAGAATAGAATTCCAGTGCACTTTGATTTTAGGATTGGACAATGACCGATCTGCCATAATCTTTGATGCCCTAAATTTATCTCTGCGATGAACGATCCAAACCTCAGATGCAAATTTTGTTAAAAAATTCGCTTCTTCCATAGCAGAATCACCACCTCCGACTACCAGAACTTTTTTATCCTTATAAAAAAATCCATCACATGTGGCACAAGCCGATACACCGTAACCCATCAGTTTATTTTCAGACTTTAGCCCCAGTAATTTTGCCGTAGCGCCAGTAGAAATAATGATCGCTTCTGCGGAATATTCATCATCCAAGGTCCATATTTTGAATGGTCTGTTGGATAGATCAACTTTGTCCACTATCTTAAATTGGCAATCAGCTCCGAATCGTTGAGCCTGTTTCCTGAAAGAGTCCATGAGTTCAGGACCCATGATACCTTCAACAAATCCAGGGTAATTTTCAACATCAGTAGTAATTGTCAGCTGTCCTCCCGGCTGCGAGCCTTCAAAAACAAGTGGCTGTAGATTTGCTCTGGCTGCATAAATTGCAGCTGTGAGCCCCGCCGGTCCAGATCCAATGATAATAATATCCCGCTTCATTTCCCTTTTCTTTATTAAATATTGTTTTACAAAATTTTGTCAAGTGCCTTGGTAATATTTTCTTTTGGGACTGCACCAACAATCTGACTAACCACTTCACCGCTTTTTATGATCAGTATTGTAGGGATGCTTCTCACACCGTATTCCATGGCCGTTTTTTGGTTCTGATCAACATCTAGTTTGCCTACTTTTACTTTTCCATCATATTCTATAGCAATTTCTTCAATTACAGGAGCAATAGCTTTACATGGTCCACACCAGGCCGCCCAAAAGTCTATAAGCACAGGAATGTCAGCTTGAACAACTTCTATATTAAATGACTGGTCTGTGAATTCAATGGTATTATTAGACATAAATTCTCCAAAATATTTAAATTAAACCAATAAACTTACTCTTATACCAACCGGCTCTGAAATTATATTATTATATAAATTGTTCTAATTTGATATTTTCAGTGTGTCGTAAGTAAAGTCGTTCGGTAATTGTAAATAACTTATGCCAATATCAAATAACGATAGCCCACCTAAGGCTTCTAATAATCCCAGGGGTATTGTATTTTGATTTACAAGCAAGAACGGAATAACCTCATAATCTCCAGAATCGATTTGGAGGGAATCACAAACAATATCAAAATAGAAACTAATGCTTTCTCCCTTGGAAAATCCATATGTAAGAAGTTGATCATTAGAAAGCCGATATGTGTATAGAGAACGATCGAGAATATTATTAAATA
>CAJWLO010000090.1 GCA_913043235.1 uncultured Fidelibacterota bacterium | reverse complement strand
ATATAACCAATCTACCTTTCCTAACCCAACCAGAATCAAGGGGGGTACGGGTCAATAAATAAACCCCACACATATTGTAATTCTTTTTTATAAGTTTGATTAAAATTAAAGAGAAGTAGCAATGAAAATATTTTTACTTATCGTATTTCCATTATTACTGATTGTTGAGTGTTCCCCAATACCCATAGATTAAATACTAATTTTTGTAAAGGATCTCAAATAACCAACAAAAGCAGTTATGTAAAAGTAGGCGATTCGGCACCTAATTTCTGTTTGCCATCAGTTAATGGAGAAGATGTGCAGCTTTCAGATTACTCTGGAAATAAAATTGCTATGTTCTTTTGGGCATCTTGGTGAGCTTGTAGAACTCAATTGCCTGTATGGCAAGAAGTTTCCGAAGATAGTTCAATTGACATAGAAGTGATCACTGTAGCAATGGATGTGCAAGGATTTGAAAAACCAAAATTATACTTAGAGAAGGCTCAGTCAAATCTGACCACAATCATTGATAAAAGTAATCAGCTAGGTAAATTGTATGGATTCAAAGCGGTTCCTAATGTTTATTTAATTGGATCAAACAGAACCGTGGACTACATTGAATTAGGCACATTCAACATAAGGGAACTAGCGAAATGGTCTTTATTAAAGAATTGGTCAAACGGAAAAGAATTCCAAAATTCGCAAGTCGAAGAATTTGAACAAGATATCCATGAAAAAGCAAATGCACTATTTGTGTCCGGCAAACAATTATTCGATTCCGGAAATACAGATGGGGCTATAAAAATATGGCGTAAAGCAATAGAGATTGATCCCAAAAACTACATCATAAGAAAACAGATATGGGCAATCGAGAATCCAAATCGTTTTTATAAAGACAAAGTTGACTATATCTGGCAAAATGCTCAACTTGAAAAAGGAAGGTGACTAATCATTTGCTGACATTAAAATAATTTCTAAATGATTGTATCCTCACAACAACAAGCCCCGCCCATTAGCGGGGTTTTTTGTTTGTGGGATGATGGGTAGATTTGGATTATATGGGAGTCGTATATGAAAAATGTCATTAATGGTCTGTTATTGGTTCTATGTATCTCTTGTCAAGATACCAACCAGCATATGTATACCAATATATCCGAGCATCTAAAATCATTTGAACCTTATATTGGTAAAACATTCAAGGGTGAGTTTTCCAATTCAACACCAGAAAAACCTGTCTATGATATATCACACTGGGGACGAGCATTGAATGGGAATGCAATTCGCATTATGCATTCGGTTAATAAGGGAGAATATGGAGGTGAATCAATTGTAATGTGGGACAGAAGCGAAGAGAGTTTGATTTCATTCTATTTTACTACTGCAGGATTCTATACTCAGGCAAAATTACATTTTGAAGATAATAAGTTAATTAGTATTGAGGATGTCACTGGTAACCAAAATGGAGTTACAAAGGTAAAGGCAATTTTTGACTTTCTACCTGATGGCGGGTTTATTAATTCTTCAATGTATCTAATGAATGATAATTGGGTCGATGGTCACAAAATACACTATAAAGAAGTGTCTGATACTCAGGTGGTGTTTAAATAATATCCCATCAAGCCCCACATTCGTGGGGTTTTTTGTTTGTGGGAGGATGGGTAGATTTGAATAAAATTAAAGGATATGAATATGAAAAAAATATTAAAAACAGTTGGTTTATTTATACTAATTGCTATGCAGAGTTGCGGTAATAATGCAGATTTTACTCCGAATGTGATGTTGAAGGACGTGGGCGTTGATCATCTTGGAGGGCCGATTCGATATCCTATCCAACCCCCAAAAGTGACCAGTAGAATCAATGTCCGTCAGCCCGGCCACGAAGGTGCTTGGCACAAACATCCGGTCCCAAAACATCTATATGTTTTGCAAGGCGAAATAACTTTCGAGTATGATACAACTCCTAAAATAACAAAAGTATTTTCTAAGGGGGATGCATTTATAGAAGCCCAAGATGTTTGGCACAAAAGTACAGTTACATCTGGTGTGCCAGCCATTATTTTTAATTTCCTTGTGGGTGCCGAGGGCATAGAAAACAATATATTCAGATAATAATACCCAGGTCGAAACCAAACGGGGTTTTTTGTTTGTGGGATTTGGATATATCAAATTTTTTCACGTTACTTTTATTGTTAATCACGTAGAATGAAAACAATATCAAAATCATCTTTCTGCCCCACGTTTCCCACAAAACAAATAACTTCATAACCTTGATTGTAAAGCCATTTTAATATTACCGAAGTATCTAGGCCGCCACTATAAGCGAGTACTACTTTTTTAGCCATAAATAAACTCCATTTGGTTTGAATTAATTTTTCTATAATAGCAAGTCGGTCTATTTGTATGGCAAGCATTTTCATTTTTTGGTATAACAAGATAAAGGAGAGAATTTTGATCACAATTAACCCGAATTTCTACCAGGGTTAATGTATCGCCAGACGTAGCCCCTTTCACCCATAATTCATTTCTGGTAGTACTCCAAAAAGCTGCTATATTATTATTTAGTGAATAAGCCAGTGCTTCATGATTAGCATAGGCGACAAACAACACTTTCCCTGTTTCAATATTCTGCACCGCTACAGGAATAAAATCTTCTTCGATCACTGCAATTTTTTTCACCTTTGTAAAATCTAAATTGAGCTTTAAACCTTCTTCTTTTTCTTTCATTATTTTCCTTTTATCGAATTTGAATTCCGTTTTGTGTTAAATATTTTTTTACTGAAGATATGGGTAAAATATTTCTGTGAAAAACCGATGCTGCCAAAACGGCATCTGCTTTCCCTATATCAAAAGCATCTTTAAAATGTTTAAGCGATCCAATCCCACCGGAAGCAATCACGGGAATGGACACTTTCTGGCTGATGGTTTGGGTAATCTTTAAATCAACACCGGATTGAGTGCCATCGGCATCCATGCTTGTCAATAAAATTTCTCCTACGCCCCTTTCTTCGCCTTCTTTAATCCATTGAATTGCGTCAACATTCATGGGTTTGCTGCCACCATGAGAATGAACATTCCATGAATGCCCGTTCTGTTTTACATCCACAGCCAGTACAATGCATTGAGATCCAAACTTTTTTGAGGCATTATTCAATAAATCAGGATTTTTCAAAGCAGCTGAATTAATGGATACTTTATCCGCACCTGCATTAAGCAATTCAGATATATCATGTACGGAACGCACGCCACCCCCAACCATGAAAGGGATAAAAACTTTTTTGGCAACTTTTGTAACCAAATCAACTACATTATTTCTGGATTCCAATGTGGCAGTGATATCCAGAAAAACCAATTCATCAGCACCTTCTTTCGAATATTTAGCTGCCAGTTCAATTGGATCTCCTTCTGTCGTGAGATTGACGAAATTCACTCCTTTAACCACATTGCCGTCTTTCACATCGAGACAGGGAATAATTCTCTTTGCTAACACTGACTTAACTCCTTAAGGGTAATATTTCCTTCGTAGATTGCTTTTCCAATAATGACACCTTCCACATTTAAATCTATTAATGTCTTGATTTTTTCAACATCATTCAATGAACTCACACCACCGGAGGCTATGGTTGGAATCGGAGAATTTTTCGCAAATATTTTTAGCTGGTCTAAGTTTGGACCCCTAAGCATTCCATCTCGTTGTATATCAGTATATATCACACGTTTGAAACCTTTCTCTCCAATTTGATTCATCAATTCAATTGCAGATATGGTGGAAATTTCTTCCCAACCATTCACAGCTACCATGCCATCTTTAGCATCAATTCCTGCAACCAATTGATTCGGAAATAAAGTCATCCACTCTTCAATTTCTGACCCAAGTTCTAAAAGTTTTGTTCCTAAAATTAAATCAGTTGCTCCTGCATTCAAGGCTGATGATAAATGATCTTTATTTCGTAAACCACCGCCTAGTTCTACTGAAACCCCAGTGGATGCGATGTATTCAATCGTTTTTAAGTTTTTAGGTTTGCCTGCTTTTGCACCATCCAAATCCACCACATGAACCAAATTAAATCCAAAGTCTAGAAATTGACTTACGACTGTTTTGGGATCAGTATTATAGATCGTCTTTTTTGCATAATCTCCCTGCGTTAACCGGACGCATTTCCCATCGATTAAATCAATAGCAGGCATGACATTAAAATTGCTCAATAGAAAATCTCCTTAAGATTTCCAAACCAAATTTCTGTGATTTTTCAGGATGGAATTGGACACCGATTACATTTTGATTTTGGATCGCTGATACAAATGGTTCACCATAGTCTGTCGTTGCAATAATGTGTGTTTTTATTTCTGGCCAACATGCGTAAGAATGAACAAAATAAGCATACCCAAAAGTTGGAATGATTGAACTACTATTTACTGGTTTAACTTGATTCCAACCAATGTGGATCTTCCTTTTGCTCTTGGGAATGGGCGCAACATTGCCGGGAATAAGATCAAGTCCTTTTGCAAGTCCATTCTCTTCGCTTTGAGAAAGCAGTAGCTGCATACCCAGGCAAATTCCTAGAATAGGCTTCCTATCTTCAGCCCAATGTTGTATAAAAGTATCTAAACCACGTTCTATCAGAATATCCATAGCCGGTTGAAAAGCACCAACTCCTGGAAGGATCAATCGTTCACATGTTGATAATTCAGACATATCTCCTGATACAATACTAGGGATATCTAAAAATCTGCAGGCATTCCTCACTGAACCAATATTTCCAATTCCATAATGAATAATCCCAATCATAAGACCCCTTTGGTTGACGTAACGTCACCGGCGCGAGGTACCAAGGCCCGGCGTAACGCAAGCCCCAAACCCTTGAACATGGTTTCAATGATGTGATGGGCATTTTCACCAAACAAGGAGTGTACATGTAGTGTGATTCGTGCTTCCTGGGCAAAAGAACGAAAAAAATGGCCTGCCATGGCCGTCTCAAACGTACCGACCCGCTCCACATTAAAACTGGCTTCAAAGGTGCTGTAGGGACGATTGCAGATGTCTACTACAATCCGTGAAAGCGCTTCATCCAAAGGGCAAAAAGCAAAGGCTATTCTTTCAATTCCAGAATGTGACTTCCATTCATTTAGAAATGCTCTACCTAACAATAATCCAACATCTTCAACTGTATGGTGGTTGTCCACATCTAGATCTCCATTGCATTTCAGTCTCAGATCCCACCCCGCCCAAAATGCAAGTGAAATGAGCATATGATTAAAAAAGCCAATACCAGTTTCAATATTAATTGTTTGTGTTCCATTTATATTCAGGGAAACCTGAATATCTGTTTCTTTTGTTTTATTGCTAATGTCAGTCATAAATCGATTCCATTATTATTAATAAATTCCATTATAGATTTTGATTTTATACCGTCATGATCGATTTCCAGATCGGTTCCCACCAAACAGAATTCCATCTGTTTTCCCGTTTGACTGCAATAATTTTTTACTAGATCAAGATCATCCATGGTGTCTCCAAAGTAAATGGGTGCACAGCCATTTAATTCTGAAACTATTTTTATGAGTTTTTGGGGATTAGGTTTATCCAAGTCAGGATTATCGGAATAAGCAATCAGTGATTTAGGTAGACGCCAACCCAATATCTCAAAGGCCAATTCAGTTTCGGCCCAGCTCCGCCCGGTTATTATCCCCATTTTCTGTTTCATTCCATCCAAAATTCTATCTTCAATTAAGGATCTCTCATTCTGCCAAAATCCTTTACCATGTGTTTTTTCTGGGTAAAAACCATACAACTTTTTACATGCAGTTGTTCCTCCATATGTTTCTTGGACAAGTCGAATGATATCAAACTCAATCTTTTCGTTCAAATTTGGTATAAATCTTCTAACGCCCTCAAGACCGGGGCCCATTGACTTTGATTTTTCTGCAAATTGTATGAAAGAATAATCAGAGCAGAATTCGACCCAGCTGTAACCAGCAATAGCTGCGTACCAATCATTGTTGAATCCGCCAACAGATTTCAATATGGCCAACTCATTTTCAGTAAACTGACTGGAACTAGTGGCTACCTGTATTGCTTCTATTACAGACTTAGTAAATGATTGTGATGTATCAATTAAAACACCATCTATATCAAAAATAAAACTATCAAACTTCATCTTATGTTTTCTATTGCTTCGATCAATTTGGTATTCTCTGCAGGTGTTCCTACTGTTAT
>CAJWLO010000089.1 GCA_913043235.1 uncultured Fidelibacterota bacterium | reverse complement strand
ATGCTTGCCAATGAAAAAGGAGTGAAAGCTGTACCACTGAGAAAGATGTTTTTGTTTCGGAAATTATTGAAACAATGTAAGAAAACCGGGCATAAAGAAACCGTTAAACAATTGAAATTAGGCGATTATCAACGTGATTATAATAAGGCTCAATATATGGCTGGATGGACTTCAAATCATGCCATGTGCGCTACTATAGTCATTTTTTACTATTATGTTGGAATGGTAACTGCTGAAAAACCTAAGCAATAAGCGCTGATATTTGTTAATTGCAATTCATTTTACCGGTACCATCCAGTAAAATGATCAACCACAATGTTCACATTTCTATAATAAGTTTCGCCCCTATATTATTTATAAATAAACTAAAATGAGCTTATGAACATAAAATCAATTATCATTCTTTTCTTTGCATGGAGCTATTTCATTGGCTGCGGTGGGAAAAAGGAACAAAAAACTCCGTATATAGAAACAAAGGTTACTTTCTCCAAAGATAATTCAACCCCTGCCGAACAAGGAGGCTACGGGTTTGAAAAACTTGCTGAAAATCTTGGGTACAAATCATATCTATGGTCAGAAGAAAAAGACAAAACATATTTTGGGGATCCGAGAGCAATAAAAGGTGGAACAATTGAATATATTCACTCTTTATTTCCCAGAACTATGCGTTACTATGGCCAAAATGGGAGTCAGGTAATTAATGCGCAAACCATATTTTATTTATGTTATGAAGGCTTATTAGAAGAACACCCCTTATCTCTTGAATATGTGCCTAGGCTAGCATCTCACTGGTATGTCTCAGATGATAAAATGACCTTTAAATTTCGAATTAATCCCGATGCCAGATGGTGGGATGGGATGCCTGTTACTTCAGATGATGTTATTGCCACCTGGGAGTTGATGATGGATGAAACAATCCTGCAACCTGCAAGGCAGATTACTTATGGAAAATTTGAACGACCAGTTGCTGAATCAAAATATATTGTATCTGTTAAAGCCAATTCAAAAAGTTGGCGGAATTTTCTCTATTTTGCAGTCTCAATGAGACTTCATCCAAACCATATATTAAAAGATTTAGATGGTACAGCCTTTTTGGAAGAATACGCATTTTCTGTAATACCAGGGACTGGTCCATACATCATTCGAGATGAAAATATAAAAAATCAAGAATCATATTTAATAGAAAGGCGAGATGATTATTGGGATAAGGATGGCCCTTTTACCAGGTATAGATACAACTTTAACAAAATTAAAATTTCAGCCATAAAAGATAATGATGCTCTACAGTATGAAAAATTTAAAAAAGGAGAGCAGGATATCTTCCGTGTTCTACGTTCACGGCGTTGGGTGGAAGAAACCGACTTTGAAGCAACAAAAAAAGGGTGGATCAAAAAACAAAGAATTTTTTCTGAAAAACCTGCTGGAACGTCAGGTTATTTTTTCAATATGAGGGAGTGGCCCTTTGATGATAAAAGAATACGCTATGCTTTCTGCTATCTATACGATAGGGAAAAGATGAATCGTGAGATGTATTACAATGAGTATGGTATGATGAACTCTCTTTATTCAGGCAGTGTTTATGAAAATCCAAACAATAATCCATTTATACATAATCCTGAAAAAGCCGTTGAGCTCTTAAGTGAAGCTGGGTATACAAAGAGGAATTCAGAAGGCTGGTTAGTTCATGAAACAACAGGGAAAATCTTATCGTTTGAAATTAATATTCAAAAAACCAGTGCCTATATGGTGACACCCGTACAGCAAATGTTAAAAGAATATGGTATTGATATGCAGATTAAGTTTATGGATTACAATACAATGATAAAGAATGTTAATGCTAGAAATTTCCAAGTGGCTAGTTTGGCTTATACTGGTCTTAAATATCCTAACCCTGAAGGTAGTTTAAGATCCACTCTCGCAGATCAAAATGATAACAATAACGTATGGGGCTTCAAGAGTAAAAGAGTGGATGAATTATTAGATGAGTATGATCTGTGTTTTGATCAAAGTCGTCGTGTTGAAATTATTCAAGAGATCGATGGTATTTATCATGAGACTCATCCAATTGCCTATGGTATCTCTAGAGGATATTCACGTCTGATGTGGTGGGATAAATTTGGATATCCTGATTGGATGTTGGGACGATATGAGGGAGAACACTGGGATTCGTTTATTTATTGGTGGTATGATAAAGAAAAAGATCAAGAATTAAAAGAAGCGATGAAAAATGATAAACAACTTCCTTTAAAACCCATTGACATGAAATATTGGCCTGATTATTTATTAAAAAATCTTTAAGTACATTATGCCTTAGATGGCGACTTATTTTCTAAGAAGAATTCTCCTTATGATCCCAACATTTTTGGGTTCTACTGTTCTTGTTTTTACTATCCTTCAGATGGCACCGGGTGGTCCCATAGAACAGATAATGCTTCAATTACAAATGGGTGGTGCAATGGGTGCTGAAGGTGGAGGCGGGGCATCGGGCGATATTGCCAGTGGAAGCTCTTTGCCACCGGAAGCATTAAAGGAATTAGAACGGTTTTATGGATTTGATAAACCAATATATCAACGATATTTAAGCTGGCTTGGTATATGGCCGCGAGAGATTAAACATCGAAATTTCAAACTGAAGAAAGCGGAAACTTATATTGAAAAACGAGTTGGGAAAAGGGATGGTAAGATTTGGAAAGTAGATATACATCTTGTAGATGAAACAACGTTAAAAGTTTTTAAGAAAAATGGGTCACCAAGCGATGTATGGTATGCAAGTATCGATGAAATCAAGGGTGATGGATCTATAGATGCAGTTGTCTTCCAAAAGGAATTTTCTGGTATTTTAACTGGTAATTTGGGGAAGTCATATACTTTCCTGCAGCCAGTCACAGAAGTGATGAAGCCAAGATTTAAAATATCATTATTTTTTGGTTTGACAGGTATTTTTCTATCGTATTTAATCTGTATCCCACTTGGAATTAAAAAAGCTCTCAATCATGGATCTATATTTGATTTTGGATCTAGTGTGATCATTTTTATTGCTTATTCCATACCTGGTTGGGCACTTGGTGGTGTTTTGCTAGTGCTTTTTGGTGGAGGTAGTTTTTTTGATGTATTTCCATTAGGTGGATTTAGAAGTCCTTCAGAAATATGGGAAACCCTCACTCCAATCCAAAAGGTTATAGATCAGATCCATCATATGATATTGCCTATCATTGCATGGTCAATTGCGAGTTTTGCAACATTGACAATTTTAATGAAAAATAGTTTGTTGGAAAATTTAAGCCAAGACTATGTAAGAACTGCTTTTGCAAAGGGATTAAGAGAAAAACGAGTTATTTGGGTTCATGCGATGAGAAATAGCCTTATCCCGATTGCTTCTGGTATCGGTCATATTCTGGGAGTTGTTATTGCTGGGTCATATTTTATAGAAAGAATGTTTAACATTGATGGTTTTGGCAGGATGGCATATGAAGCAATTTTATCAAGAGATTATCCAGTTACATTGGGTTTTCTAGTTATTGTTGTAATAATTAGACTTCTTGGAAACATTATTTCTGATCTTGCATTAGCAACGGTAGATCCGCGGATTCGATTCAAGTAATGTTTGAAGCTAAAAAATATACAATCAAACACGAATCTATCCTTCAAAAAAGATGGGAAAAGTTCAAGAGCTTGAAACGTGGTTATTACTCACTTATTATTCTTCTAACACTGTACCTGATTTCATTTTTGTTGCCACTTTTCATTAACAATAGGGCGTTAGTAGTTAGATATAATGATAAATATTATTTCCCAGTTGTTACTGGTTATGTATCGGGGAAAACTTTTGGTCAAGACGTGCCTGGTGAAGCAAGATATCGAAGTCTAAAAAAGCAATTTAAACAAAAAAGTGGGATAAATGACTGGGTTCTATTGCCTATCTACCCATATTCACCTTACGAGGATATTACCTATGAAGGAAATAAAATGTATGAGCCACCTTCCAGGGTGCACTGGCTTGGGACCGATAATACAGGGAGAGATGTATTTGCGCGATTATGTTATGCATTTAATATTTCAATATCATTTGCCTTATTGCTGACGATCATTAATTATTTTGTTGGTATCTTAATTGGCGGATCTATGGGATATTATGGAGGGAAATTTGATTTATTTTTCCAACGCCTGATTGAGATTTGGTCTAGTTTGCCTATGCTTTTTGTAATTATCATTATATCATCAATTCTTAAACCATCCTTTTTACTACTTATTGGCATTTATACACTTGTGAATTGGATTAGTATGACTTATTTGATTAGAGCAGAGTTTTATCGAGAAAAAGCAAAACCATATGTTGCTGCTGCACTAAGTATGGGGCAGTCGGATTTTAAGGTAATGTTCAAGCATATATTATCTAATTCTTTGGTACCTGTCATTACCTATTTCCCTTTTTCAGTTGTTGCAGGTATTTCAGCTCTTGTAGGCTTGGATTATCTAGGATTTGGTTTAGCTCCCCCAACACCATCCTGGGGACAAATGCTTGATATTGGATTATCGAATATTACAAAATGGTGGATGGTATTTTCTCCTGTAGCAGCACAGTTTTTTACATTATTATCAATTGTATTTATTGGTGAAGGCGTTCGAGAAGCATTCGATCCTAAGGTCTATTCGAGATTACGATGAATCACGATAAACTGATTGAAGTAAAAAATCTAAAAACATACTTTTACACTGAAGCAGGAACTGTGAAAGCTGTTAATGACGTATCCTTTGATATCTACAAGGGTGAAGTATTGGGAATTGTTGGAGAATCTGGCTCCGGAAAATCCGTGACATCATTATCTATCAATAGGTTGATTCCTAATCCTCCTGGCGAAATTGTAGCTGGGGAAGTGTTATTTAATGGCATAAATCTTTTAGATCTAAGCTATGATGAGATGAGTCAATATCGTGGGAATCATATTTCAATGATATTCCAAGAGCCTATGACATCACTAAATCCAGTTCTCAGAATAAAAACTCAGATAAATGAACTTTTAATGCATCATGACAATATGAGCTTAGAGCAAGCGACCGAGAAAAGTATTGAAATGCTAGATGCTGTGGGTATTCCTGATCCTGAAATGAGAATAAATGAATATCCCCATCAATTTTCTGGTGGGATGAGGCAAAGAATTATGATCGCGATGGCACTGCAGTGTAATCCTGCATTATTAATAGCGGATGAGCCAACTACAGCATTGGATGTAACAATTCAAGCACAAATCCTGGATTTAATGATGGATCTTAAGGATAAGAGAAATGATGCAGCAATCTTATTAATTACTCATGATCTGGCTGTTGTTGCAGAAACGTGCGATAGGGTTATTGTGATGTACGGTGGAGTAATTCAAGAAATAGCTGGTATAAATGAATTATTTAATAATCCAATTAATCCTTATACAAAGGCTTTAATGGAATCTATACCCAAAATGGATTCTAGTATCAGCCGTCTTAAAGCTTTGAAGGGTATGGTCCCATCAATTCTAGAACTGAGTGATGGGTGCAAGCTATGTTCAAGGTTTGATCCTGAAATTTGTGCCTGCGGGGGCACAAAGGTTGAACCAGAATTAATCGAAATAGAGCCGGATCACTATGCAAGAATTAATTTAGATATTTTAAAATGATGAGTACAAATAGACCAATACTTAGAGTGGATAATCTGAAGGTTGATTTTCCTGTTTTTGGTGGGCTGCTCCAGAGAAAGATTAACTCAGTACACGCAGTAAGGGGTGTGGATTTTGAATTGTTTAAGGGTGAAACTCTTGGTATAGTTGGGGAGTCTGGTTCTGGTAAATCAACACTGGGTAATGCAATATTAAACGTACTCAATTTAACTGCACCAGATGTCAAGGTCTCTGGCAAGATATCCTTAATATTGGATACAGATGAGGTCGAACTAATTGGATTATCAAGAAAAGATATGAAACCCTACAGAAAACATATTCAAATGATTTTCCAGGACCCATATTCTTCACTGAATCCACGTATGATTATTAAAGATATTATCAGGGAGCCATTAAATATTAATACGAGTCTAACTAATTCTGAAAAAGATCATAAGGTAGAATGGTTATTGAATAAAGTTGGCTTAACATCTGAACAATCGAACCGTTATCCCCATGAATTTTCAGGGGGGCAGCGTCAACGGATTGGTATTGCTCGTTCCTTGGCAACGGATCCAGATATTATCATAGCAGATGAACCAGTATCAGCATTAGACGTTTCAATACAAGCACAGATAATTAATTTGATGATGGATCTGCAGGATGAATTAAATTTATCCATTATTTTTATTGCTCACGATTTATCGGTTGTGAAACATATTTCCAATCGTG
>CAJWLO010000088.1 GCA_913043235.1 uncultured Fidelibacterota bacterium | reverse complement strand
GATATGAGGTCACTACTAAAGAAGATGATACTTATGTAGGTAGGGAAGATAAAGACCATGACTCAAAATATCATTTATCGATGATATTGGCAAATGGGGAAAGAAAAATGATTCGTTATACAGAAATAGAAGAACAAAAAATATTGGATCATTCATTAATGCCTTCTGGATTATATGAAACAATGCCAGGTGTCGAGTTTAGAGATTTAGTTGAATTTCTTTCCGAAAGAAAAAATTAATAAAATGTTTTGTCGCTTAAGATAGATCAGAGCGAAGCATTGAGATGATATTTTGAGATAATTTTATAACTATATACTGAATAGATATAAAGAATATGTTGGAAACAATGTATTCAATCACGGCAAGAATAAGTTGCCATCATAGATAGTATAATTTCCATTATTTTAGATATGCCATATTGATAATATAGCAATTTAAAAAAGAGTATTATCGTAAATTATTTTTCTATTTTCTAAGATTTTGATGTTTCTATACTTCCTATCCATTTTATGCGTAAGCGACAAATATCAAATACCTTTGTTCTTGTAAAGAGATGCCATGTAATTTCCCATCGTAAATGATGTAGCATGCTATAAATATGCTATCATGGGGCTGTAGCTCAGTTGGGAGAGCGCCTGAATGGCATTCAGGAGGTCGTCAGTTCGATCCTGATCAGCTCCACCAGAAAAATCCTTTGTGATTGAGTTCACATATTTTTCAATATGATAAAAATTTCCCCCTATCGTAATCATTAGGATGCTTGTGCTGTAATATCGATTGTAAATATCATCTTTATTAATTTCACCGCTTTGGAAGATGATCAAAATACATTCATAGGATAGTATATTTAGCCTCTCCAATTTGAATCAATTATATTTAGATTTTCCATACGCAACTTGTGAAAAAAATATAGAATCACCATCATTTTGTACTGATCATAATTTTACATGAAACGAGTTTTCATTTATCCCAATATTACCAGTGTAAAGGAACCTGTCAAGGATCGGTATCTACAGTTTCTTAAGAAATTAATATTTTCCATGAAACTGATCCGAAATGATATTTTCTGGTATTGCGTTATTCCTAGATTTGAAGGTCGAATGGCCTTGAAGACCAAACAGATTAAGGAATTGTTAAACTTGCCCAATATCCGATTTCTAGAAGTCTCGATTCCGGCACCGCCCAACAATCGTTACCATTTTGATATCCTTGAAATGGCTAGAAAGATCCAGTGGAAAGATTACAGTATTGATGTGGTCCTTACGAACCTTCCAGAGTTGACCACCCACCTGAAGACATTTTTTTACGATAACACAAATATAACCCCTAAAATAATGGGATTTTCTCATTGGGGTGATAATAATCTCAAGGTGGGGCATGGTGCGTCGGATAAGGAAAAATTAGTGGGTATTATGGAGATGGACGCCCATTTTTTTAATACAGATCGTGAAAAAAGAAATGCCTTGGATACGGCACGGAAGATATTTAATCGTATTACAGTAAATGATTTGTCTGAGAAAATGCACGCCTTAAGGGTGCCAATCCGTTATGGTGAACAGGTGCGGAGCATTGATAATAATTATTTGCGCATGATAGTTTTTAATCATCGTCCCAACATGGAGAAAACATTCCCAGAATTTATAAAAGCTATGAATCGTCTCTGGGGAAGACGACAGGACTTTAGGGTTTGGATTCCTTATTATCCTAAAAAACAGCGTTCCTATGAATGGTTATTTACGGAAGTCCCTATCACAGAATTGGATAAATATTATTACGGATTAAAACGTAGTTATTTTGGTATTTCACCTAGACAGAAGTATGGTCACTGGAGTGCTTCTACCGCAGATGGACTCCTAAATGGCGTACCATATATTATGTTTGATGCCGGCTATTACCGGGATCTCAACCCTAATGCTGATTTCTATAGAAATCAGACCGGTCTTCTGGAATTGGCAAACCTATATCTTGATGATGAAGACTATCGTAATAATAAGGTCCATGATAGCCTAAAACCAGTATTCAACAATCTGATCCTTAAAGAGAATACCCAAACTTTCAGCGATAAGATAAATGAATTGTACAGCTCGCACCGTTCCATGAAAAATGAGATCACCCGAGACATGATTCGTTTGATCAAAATGGAGCGCAGAATAACGCAGCGAGAACTGATGAAGAAACTGGCCCGGCGATGGGACTGGGATAAAAATATAAAATTCAATGGCTATCGAAAATCCATCCTGGCTGATAGGAGCATCTATGAAGCACATGGGGAATGGAAAACAGAGTATATACTGGGTAAGGAGAGAAAACTTCCATTGATATAAGATTATATAGCGTCGGGGCGGTTCCCGCTTCTAGCTTATATATTATATTTTGGTTATCAATTATCGCGAATTGTTTTCAATTCTTTTACATTAGTAATTCAGACCGTCAACCTTAGGTCTGGAAACAGGGCCGTTTAAATTTAGTACAATAGCGCCATTCTTCCTTGGCAGGGTTAGGTTTTTATCTTTTTCCCAGTTACGTATCATGGAGCGGATGCCTAAGGAAACAGGATTGATACGGAGGACGGTCTGCTGGAATAAAAAAGCTGTATTATCGGCAGTCTGGTAAAAGGAGATATCTCCATCAAGGGTAATATTGATAAATGGAGATTGGAACCGGACTTTGATTTCACCCATGCGTTCGTTGATTATTTTCAACCCTATATCTACCAATCGTATGTGGAAAACACCATTCCAGATTCCCAGTTTTTCAAGTATAATGGCAAATTCAGGGTCCTCGCTCAATGACGTGGGAATATTCACATCCAGATTGCGAAGGATAAAGCGGCCTTGGGCTTGGTGTAGCTGGGGTATGCTATCGTCCATAGTACCGCTAAATGCCAGGTCATGGGTTTCTAGCCCTAGGTTTGATAGGCGAAACTGGGCTAGATCATTAATATTGGATAGAGGAATTGCCTCAAGGCTGATCCCAGCAATGTTGAATTTGCCCCGTTTTTGAAAAAATTCGAAAGATGTTTCTTCCGCCGTATAAGAAAATTTTGCTTCTGTGGAAAAAGTCTGGGTGATCTCCTGGATAGAAAAAGTGATCTTCCAAGGAATGCTGTCGATGGGTGCTGGTGGTTGATAATCACCATAATACTGCCCAATATTCATATCATAGATTATTTTCTGATCAGAGCGGGAGGGGAGTCTTGATGGCAGAGTGGCAATAATCTTATCAGGAGTTGGCATTGCAAAATGCCATTTTTTCTGATCGAATGGATATTTATCAAGTCGAATGTAATTTTTTATCACCAGTTCATCATAGGATTCTGCATTGCGCCCATAGATACTGGAAAACGAATCCACTGCCGTGGCAATTATAGAGACGCCTTTAACTGCTGGCTGTTGGCGCTGCTGTTGGTAGCGAGACTTGATTTTTGCAATCCAGTTTGGGCTATGAGAGTTTGCTAGGATTTCCATTCCTGAAATGATCACCTCGGGACCTTGAAATTCCATATTAAGTGTCTGCTGTTTCTTTCCTTGGCTATAGGCAACACCAACTTGTTTAAAGCCGAACTCCAGAGTTTTTAGTTTCCCTGAGACTTGCAAGTTTTTATTGAGATCAGACCAGTCAAAGGAAAGATTATTGATAAAGAACCCAGATCCTCCAAGTTGACCTTGTCCAGTTCCGGTCTGCTGCGCAATTAAACTAGCAATTATAATTAATGGGATTATAATCCTGCACCCATTCATTCTAGTTCATCTGATCTTTTTTAGATACGTGGATGCCGGTAGACAAATGTGCTGTAATAGAGACTTTTCTTGGAAAAGGAACTATTTTCATAGCCTGAAAAGTTAGTATTTTTAATAAATATGATTGAGAACATTTTCGCATAAAATACGTATAAACCTGAAGATAAGTGAAAAATTCCAGATTGGTATATTCAACAGGGATTCTGCCAGATGAGGTAGAAGATAACGAACCTGTTACTCAACCCATTAATGAAAAGCAGGTTAAGTTGCATCTGGATCGCAAGGCTGGTGGGAAGATAGTAACCATTGTACGCGGGATAAAACCAGCTTCTTCATTGGTGATCATTGCCAGGGAATTAAAGAAATCCTGTGGTGTAGGTGGCGCGGTAAAAAATGGTGATATCTTAATTCAGGGCAGTCACAGGGAAAAGATTAAGGAAATCCTTACTGGCAAAGGATATAGCGTAAAATTAAGTGGCGGATAGAAAAGAGTAGATAATGAAAAAAATAATACCATTAATGATATTTAGTATCATCATGGCTTTAACCATTTGGTCCTGTAGTAAGGCATCGGGAAAAGGAATGATAACCATGGTGGTATCCGGCAGTGTACACGGGCAATTGGATCCCTGCGGATGAAAGAAGAATCCCTTGGGCGGTCTGTCCAGAAAATTTGTTAAAGTCAATGAATTGCGAGACTCTGGAATAGACCCCATTATCCTTGATGCGGGAGACCTGTTTTTTACTACACCAAAACTTTCAGATAAAAACCGGGAATCTGAATTTTATCGCGCTGGAGTTATTTTGGATGGATATGAAAAAATAGGTTGTGATGCCATCAATGTTGGTCATTATGAACTGGCAGCCGGCCTGGCGTTTCTGAAGAAAATGGATAATGAATGCGATATTCCCTTTATTTCCGCGAACCTGCGGGATGCCACCACGGGTAAACTACTTTTCGATCCTTATTTAATAATTGAAAGACTTGATTTAAAGATTGGTATTGTTGGGGTAACAGATATGAAGCCAGATACTATGGATGCTGTAAGCGCTGATGATTATATCACAGCCGGGAACATGGTCGTGGATAAAATAAAAAACGAAGTAGATTTAATTGCAGTTTTGGTAAATATTGAACGGGGTGCTCAACAAACACTCCCTAATACATTTACCGATGCCGATTTTATATATACCAGCGGCGGTACTCACCTGACAAGGCCCACAAACCCACAGAAGGATGGAGGTCCTTACCTATATTCATTTGGAAAACAGGGTAAATATATGAGTATCATTACAGCGCTTATCCAGAATGCAGAAAAAGAAATTGTAGATGTTTCTGGTTATGAGAACAAAATAAAATCCGTTAATCGTCGTTTACAGCGCCTCCAAAAAAAGGATCCAGATAAGTCTCTGGAAGAGATTTACGCCAAGCAGGCCAATGTGCTGAAACTGATTGAACAATATCGGGAAGATCTGACTAAATCAGAGCAGGCCATTGCATCTGCAGTGAATACACTGAAATTTGAAATGCTGCCATTAGATAGGAAGATTAAGGATGATGATGAGATGCTGGCTTTTGTGGACAAATCACTGGCAACTTGTAATTCTTTGAATAAAGAACAGCCTAAAAGGGGTAAACCACATAAGCATAAAAGTAGACACAGGCACGGGAAAAAATGAACCCGCCACCTATTAGCAATTTTGGATAGAAATAAACAGACGCTTTTATATTTACTGGTAGCCGTATTTTTTGCGACAATTTATAATTTTATCTTGACCAACGGCATCCCGCTTATTGCAAAACCCTTGGAAACGGTCACCTTAGGCGAGGATATAAGGCTGTCAATACTGGAACCGCAAATACGGCAGATTGACTTGGAAACTGCCATGAAACTCCATGAACAAAAAGTATTATTCGTTGATGCAAGGGCAGAGGAATACCTGCAGGATGGTTTTATTCCCAATGCCGTGGCCAATGATGAAGTGGACGCATTAAGCCAGATTATAGATGAATTGATTGGCTTTGATACTGCCTTCGTGATTTACTGCAGCGATGATGACTGCGGTTCCAGCGAAGAACTGGCCTATACGCTTCAGGGGTATGGGTTCTCCAATATCTTAGTATTTCAGGGAGGTTGGAAAGCTTGGACCGACGCTGGATTTCCTATACAATACAATGAATAAGTATTACGGTCACTTTTATTTAATAATTCGCCTGCTTTTGGGCGTAATGTGGGTATGGGCCAGCCTCGATAAAATACAAGATCCTGCTCAATTTTCCCGCGATATTGCCAATTATCATGTTATGCCCTTTGGTTTGGAGAATCTGTCGGCTATTGTAGTGCCTTGGCTGGAACTATTGATCGGCATAGGATTAATTATTGGCGTGATGGTAGACGGTGCTGCCTTAATATCATTTAGTCTGATGCTCCTTTTCATTGTATTGATCTCCCAGGCAATATTGCGTGGGTTCAATATTGAATGCGGTTGCGGATTAAAGGAAGGCCAACTAGTTGGCTGGGAAAAGATATTGGAAAATATCGTATTCTTAGGCGCTTCCTACCTAGTACTGATCCGTCCAAAGAACCTACTAGAATTATTTCCCAAAACTTCGTTGCCTGACTAGATACAGGGAGGTAATTTTCCCCGCCTGAAATTCATTTTGCGAGAGTAGCTCAGCTGGTAGAGCATCACGTTGCCAACGTGAGGGTCGCGAGT
>CAJWLO010000087.1 GCA_913043235.1 uncultured Fidelibacterota bacterium | reverse complement strand
TAGAATCAAAAATAGAAAATCTTGAAAAAAAAATTGATTCCCATAATAAACTCAATCCAAGTTGTATTATTGAGGAAGCACAAAAAAATCTAAAAGATATTTCTGACAATAAGAAAATATCCGCTACTATAAATTCATTTACTACATTAGTAAAAGATTTAGAACAGACTTGGATATCTAATAAAAAAGAAAAAAAATCGAAAAAGAAAAAATCTCAAAATATAAAAGTGGAATGATTTTTATTGATAAAAATTACAAGTATAGAAACTATTGCCCTCTGAGATAATGCCGACGGCAATGTCACATCTTGTAATCCTTCTTATGGAGATTCTACAGATAACGCACCTGCCTCGACAGGTGGATATGATATTACTATTGTTAGAGTAAATACGGATAAAGTAATAAGTGGGATTGGTCAGTGTGAAGCTCCAAGCCTTGTTATAGAATCAATAATAAAATCATCTTTAGGTTTAGAAAACCTAATCATAAATGAAGATCCTAGACAAGTTAGTAGACTCTGGCAATATAGAGGCCCCTAATAGACCTGAGCTTGGATTTGAATTAAACGAAGATGTAGTAAAAGAATATATGGTGAAACCTTATTAGATAAAATTTTACTAATATTCGTTGTTTATAGGTTGATTTTTTGAATAGTGTACAATATTCTTTTTTTGTGTATTACTCAATTAAATTAAGGAAAAAACATGCCACGTGGTGGGGCTAGAAAAGGAGCAGGTAGACCAAAAGGTCAAGGTAAATATAATGAACCTACAAAACCTATTAGAATACCTGAAAGTATGGTCGGGAAAATATTAGAATATGTGCAGACTAGTGGCTATAAATTACCGATATATTCAAGCTCTGTACAAGCAGGGTTTCCTTCTCCAGCAGATGATTATATAGAAGGTAAATTAGACTTAAATGAACACCTTATTAAGCATCCTACTGCTACATTCTTTGTAAGAGCTGCAGGTGAATCTATGACTAAAGTGGGTATACATCATGGAGATATTTTAATAGTAGATAGAAGCCTAGAAGCAAAACATGGAAAAATCGTTATAGCCGCAGTAGATGGAGAACTCACTGTAAAACGACTAAATAAATCACCAAAAGGTACATATTTGATGCCAGAAAACGATAAATATAAACCTATAGAAATAACTGATATTAATGATGTTGTAATTTGGGGTGTTGTTACAAATGTTCTACATGAATTATAAAATCTTATGAGTATATTTGCATTGGTTGATTGTAATAATTTTTATGTCTCATGTGAACGTGTATTTGATCCATATCTAGCTAAAAAACCTATTATCGTACTATCCAACAATGATGGATGTGTAATTTCCCGTTCTAATGAAGCAAAATCACTGGGTATACCAATGGGAGCACCATTCTATAAATATAGAGAAATTATAGAAAAAAATAATATAGAAGTTTATTCATCAAATTATCAATTCTATGGTGATATGTCTCAACGTGTAATGAAATCATTAGAAATTATGATTCCTAAACAAGATATCGAGATATATTCAATTGATGAAGCCTTCATTAGATTAGATGGTTATGAAAGAGTTGATGTTATTGATTTGAGTATTGAAATTAAAAAAAATATCCTTAATTGGACTGGTATTCCCATATCTGTAGGAATAGCACAAACTAAAACACTCTCTAAGGTAGCTAACCATATTGCAAAAAAAAACACTTCGACAGGTGTATTTGATATTCGTAATAATAAATTACAAGAACAGATTTTATCCAATTTCCAAATAGAAGATTTATGGGGGATCTCATATAGATGGGGGAAAAAACTTAGAAGATTAGGAATTAATAATGGGCTAGATTTAAGAAATTCGGACACTAAATTTATTAGAAAGAAATTTAGTGTTGTATTAGAAAGAATGGTATATGAACTACGTGGTATACCATGCTTAGATATTGAAAAAGTAACAAATAAAAAATCTATTATGTCATCAAGATCTTTTGGAAAATTAGTTACGGAATTAGAATCGTTAGAACAAGCAATATCAACTTATGCGACCATAGCTTGTGAAAAATTACGTCATCAAAATAGTAAATCTCAAGGAATCTATGTTTTTTTACAAACTAATCGATTTAGAAAAGATCTGCCTCAATATAGAAGAAGTATGAAATATAAACTAGATTTACCTACCTCAGATACAGGATACATTATTAGTACAGGGAAAAAAATTCTCAAAAAAATTTATAGAAAAGGATACTATTACCATAAATGTGGAATCATGTTATTTGATCTAAGTTCAAAGTATATTCAACAGGAAAATTTATTTATAAAATTCAATCAATCAAATGAACACTTAATGAAATCTGTAGACACTATTAATAAAATAATGGGATCAGATACTGTATTTTTTGCAGCAAAAGGAACACAAAATAATTGGAAAATGAGAAGAAATAAACTTTCATCACGCTATACTACAAACTGGATGGAACTTCCAAAAGTGTACTAAGTGGCACGCCCGGAGGGATTCGAACCCCCGACACCTGGTTCCGAAGACCAGTGCTCTATCCGCTGAGCTACAGGCGCACGGTATGTTTATAGGAACAGAATTGTATCAAATAGGAGAGAAATTGGTTGGGGAATATGTTTATAGATATCGAAGTTTAAGAAACTTTGCGACACTATCCAGATGCTTCCTGAACTGTTTCTCCTCCGAGAGTGGTGATTTTGGTCACCTTTATTATGACCGCTACTCCCAATCTATCTGGGTCTCGATCAAGTTCGGGTTGAACGGTTCTCTCCAGGACCTGGTCTCTTATTTCTCCGGAGTCATATATAGTCACATTCCCGTAAAATCGCCATGATTTTCTTAGTTCAGTATTTCGGTACATAACGACTATATTTGGGTTATCACTTAACTGGGAAAAACCACCCTTTCGAGCTCGTTCCCAAAAGGCAAGTTCGGTATCTGAAAATACCATTACACTCCCCTTGTAAGATATGTTGGGGAGAGCATCTGAGGAAGCAGTGCCAACTATGCAGGGGTATTTGTCCGACAAAGCGTTGTCGATGAGTTCCTTCATTTCAGAGGTGATTTCTATTGCCACTGGAACTTCCTTATGTAGGTTTAAATCAAATTTGATAAAGAGATAGCACAGGGACTAATTCGATGAATCAGTATATTGAATTTTTCTATTACCGTCTTCTTAAATATGGAGAGCAGAACTTGTTGGCACAGTGAGCGACCTTCAGATCAAAATTTGTCATGTCTAAATAAGATATAAGACCCAAACCATCGGGTCCTATCGTAACTGATGAAGAGTTCCCAACATTCCCTCCTGTATCTATAGCCATTGTTGTGGAAGCGGTGCAGTTGGTATTGGAGCAGTGAGCTACTTTCAGGTTGCCGTTAGTCTCGTCGTAATAGGATATTAAACCTAACCCATCAGAGCCTATCGTGGTAGAAGTGCCGTTGCCGACGTTTCCTCCGGTATCGAGTGCTGTTATCGTTGCGCTGGTGCAGTTGATGTTTGAGCAGTGAGCTACTTTCAGGTTTTCGTTTGTCGAGTCGTAATAGGCTATGAGTCCCAAACCATCTGCTCCCACCGCAATAGTAGACATATCGCCGACGTTTCCTTGCGTATCGAGGTCTGTAATCGTCGCAGCGGTGCAGTTGGTATCAGAGCAGTGGGCGACCCTAAGATTACTTGTAGGGGCGCATGTTCCATTTTGTAAATTAATATCACCACAGTAATAGTAGGCAATTAGCCCTAAACCATCACTTCCTATTGTTACTGATGGCAATCCACCAGCATAAGCGGTTCCCGAGGTTGCATCTAGTGCCGTGATCACTGTGTTGGCAACCTCCCCACGGCCGAATGCTTTAGCGTTCGCTCCTGTGGGTCCGGTAGGTCCCGTGGCCCCTGTATTGCCGGTGGGTCCAGTCGGTCCAGCTCCGCCGCTTCCACCGTCTCCTCCTTCAGGACCGGTGGGTCCTTTAGGTCCCTGTGGCCCCTGAGGTCCCTCAGGGCCTTGCGGGCCTGGTGGTCCCTGGGGACCTTGAGGACCGTCTTTACCGTCTTTGCCGGGATCACCAGTAGCACCTTCGTAAGTCTCAAAAATATTAAGGGAATATAAACCGTCTTTACCAGCTGCTCCCGGGGGGCCTTGTATGCCGTCTGGGCCATCAGCACCATCAATCCCCGGGGGACCTTGTTTACCGGTGATGCCTCGGGGACCAGGATCTCCGACAGGTCCAGTAGGTCCTTTAACGCCAGTAGGCCCTTGAGGGCCTTGTAATCCAATGATGCCTTCAGCACCGTCAGGTGCAGATGAAATTTGATCAACCATATCGATAGACGTATTGCAGGCTGCGCTGGTAAGCATCACTACTATCAATAAGATAATACCAACAGACGGCAGGTATGGAATCGAAATTATTTTTCCGGAAATAACCTTCTCATTTGAATCATTTTGCATGATGCTAGCTAAAATATCTGGTTTATTCCAGGTTCCGATATTATGAATCATTGAGGCCGATTATAAACATTTCTCCAAGACGATGTTGTCGCTTTGCGAATATATGAGGTTCTAATCTGGGAAATATTCTCCCTACAGCAAGCCTAATAAAAGTCTAATAAACCAAGAAGCAAAAGCTTTCATCTCATCCAAATACCGTGAGGCTGATTCAGTGAACTGCGCAAGTACGGATACAAATTTTTGTTAATAAAAATTTTTCTTATTTGATAGCTCAATAATTACTAAATATTATTAACTCTGTTAGGATCTTATTTTATCGTATAAGCATTGACTAGGAGGTCATCATATGCCAGCAGAAAAAGTAGGTTCTTTGACAGCTCAAACAACTATTAAAACATTACCCGCAAACGAAACCTACCCAAGATTTGAAACTTCCGCAACAGGTGGAGGAACATTAGCAGGGGTTGAAGTTCAGTGTATGGCCACATACTCGGCGGAAATTCGCCCTAGTGGTTTCCTGTATGGAGAATGTCCAAATGCTGGAGTGATTATGGCAGCTGATGGAGTAGCAACTTTTAGGGCTACCGGGACGGGCTCTTTTACTGAAGATGGAGGGGCCAGTTTTAAAGGTGTAGTTTATTTTGAAACAACAGCACCTTCGCTTGCTAGTCTCAGCGGTGCAGCAGTTGTATACAACTGGGATGTCGATGCAGAAGGAAATGCAACTTGGGAAATGTGGGAGTGGAAGTAATAAGTTAATTTCAATAGCCTAGGCTAAACTAAAGTCCGTCACTTTTGCTAAGTAAAGGTGGCGGTCTTTTTTATTTGCTCCCTACCCCATCTTTTAGAGATCGTATAATTGCTTTTGCACGAATATTATGGAATATTCCTTTCGGAGAGTATGAAATATGCATTTTGCGAATAACTCTGGGGTTCGAATCAATTACACGATAACAGGTGAAGGGCCCCCGTTAATTCTTCAGCATGGCCTTACCAGCAAGCTGGATAAGTGGGATTGGTATGGGTATGTGGATGAATTAAAGAAAATTTATCGGGTAATTTCAGTAGATGCCCGTGGGCACGGCAAAAGCGATAATCCATATGATGCTGCCTTGTATGACCGAAAAATAATGGCCTCTGACATTATTTCCGTTATGGACAGGGAAGATATAAAAAAGGCTCATTACATGGGTTATTCAATGGGAGGAAGTATCGGGTTTGGTTTAGCAGAAGCTTTTCCAGAAAGGTTTCACTCATTAATTATCGGGGGAATGCACCCATACCCTCTTGCAGATTTAGAGCTTGAACCAGGCGTTAAGGCTCTGGACCTAATGTTGGAATCCCTTGAGCATGGGATGGATGTTTATGTTGGAGGCATAGAACCTGCGCCAGATGAAAGAGAGTTAGCTCATTTGTTATCCAATGATCCAGATGCAATTATTGCGGCTACCATAGCGCTCAGAGACCGACCAGATATATCAGAAGTCCTTCCTACAATGACGATGCCATGCCTTGTATATTGTGGTGACCAAGATGGATTGTATCCAGGTACAGAAGAGTGTGTGAAGCATATGCCCAATGTGACATGGGTATCATTACCTGGTCTTGATCATGGAGATGTAATGGAAAGAAGCGACGTTTTGCTTCCACATGTTCTAGATTTCCTTGCTAATATTCAGTAGGCAAAAGTTCGAAAAAACATAGGAGATTAGATGGGGACGCCTCTACTATTTCAACCAATAAAAATACGTGATGTCACCTTAAAAAATAGGGTTGTTGTTGCCCCCATGCATCAGTACGCGGCCGTTAAAGGGTATCCCACTGATTGGCATTTAATGAATGCCGGGCGTTTCGCGGCCGGAGGGGCAGGTCTTGTATTTATAGAATCCACCAAAGTGGAGAGACGTGGATGTGGCACTGCGGGAGATATGGGACTTTGGGACGATACTTATACAGAACATTTTAGAAGACTCGCGGATTTTATAAGGTCACAAAATTCAGTCCCAGCAATCCAACTTGGACACAGCGGGAGGAAGGCGCGTCGATT
>CAJWLO010000086.1 GCA_913043235.1 uncultured Fidelibacterota bacterium | reverse complement strand
GGTTTGTATATTCTTCGTAGTGTTAGCTCAAATTAAAAGTAGCGATGCACAGAAAAATGCTGAGAGGGCACAAGAAGAAACAGAAAGAGCAAATAGATTGTCCGATGAAGCTATTAAGGAAGCAGCAAGAGCAACTAGGGAAGAAGAAAAAGCTAATGACGCATTGAAAAGAGCTCAGGAGGCTAATAAAACGGCCGAAGAACAAAGGAAAAAGGCTGAACAAAGTGCTGCATATGCAACTGTTCAAGCTCAAAAAGCGAAAGAAGCGCAACAAGTAGCCGAATCAGAAAAAGAAGCAGCCAATTTGGCGAGAGATTCAGCTGAAGTGGCACGACAAGATGCGATCCGTGCAAAAGAACGTGCCGATAATTTAAGAATGCAGTCAATTGCTCAATCCATGGCGATAAAAGCTAATGGGATATCTGACAGAGAGTTACGAGCTGTTGTAGCGAAACAAGCATATGATTACTTCCAAGAGTATGGAGATCCTAATAAACCATATAACGGTGATATCTATGCGGGTATATTCAATGGTCTAAGTGGCGTTTTAGATTATTACACAGTTGATGAAGATGGTGAAAAGATTGAAGAAAAATCATGGTCAGGCCTGAAATTTATGGAAAGGATTCCTCATTTTTCCATAACAACAACATCTAGTGGTGGTATTGCTTGGACTGCCGAACATAAAAACAAGGGATCGTGGGTTCATAAATGGGGCCCAATGGAGGATACAACCACAATATATACCAATGGAAATGGTGGATTTGATATTAATAAGACATCTGATAATGGATTCATAATTGGAACATTGGGTGGCACAATCATTAAAACCGATTCAGAATTATATTATGAAGCAGAAATTAATATCCAATAAATAAAAAATTGTTTGATCTAGAGTTCATACGCGGATTTCCTGCAGAACAAAAAAATGATTTTACTTAAATGTTTATCTCTATTATACAATATCTAGTTCTGCTAACCGTTATTTCTTGTTAGATTTTCGGAAGGTGTATCCTTCACAGATCAATTGAAAAGAAAAAAATTGAAAAAAATCTCTTACTTAATAATCACCCTGATAATTATACTGTCCACAATGGGTTTTCGGTTACCTAAAAAACAGGTAAAAAATGTTTTAATATTTACAAAAACTGCAGGGTTTCGGCATAAATCAATTGAACAAGGTGTTGCTACAATCACAACCCTGGGTAATAAACATGGTTTTACAATATACCATACAGAGGATGCTTCATTTATTAACCATCGGAATTTAAAAAAATATGACACAGTTATTTTCCTTAATACCACCGGTGACATATTGAATGATGAACAACAGAAGCAATTTGAACGCTACATACAGTCAGGTGGCGGATGGGTGGGAATCCACTCCGCAACAGATACGGAGTACAAATGGCCATGGTACGGGCAGCTGGCGGGAGCATACTTTAATGGTCATCCAAAGATTCAGGATGCTGACTTAATTGTGGTAGATAAGTCCCATCCCAGTACAAAGAATCTACAAAATACATGGTCAAGAAAAGATGAGTGGTACAATTTTAAATATGTAAACCCGAATATAAACGTTCTTATTACTATAGATGAAAACTCCTATGAAGGAGGAAAAAATGGGGAAAATCATCCCGTGTCATGGTACCACACTTATGATGGCGGCCGTGCATTTTACACTGCATTGGGACACACCAAAGAATCTTACCAGGAAAAATTCTTTTTAGAACACATCCTTGGTGGTATCCAGTGGACCATGGACACATGAAATGATGAATATTTATAACTGAACATCTTTTGGCATGAATTCGACTCTTCTTCACATCAAAATCAAGTTATTGGATCTCATCAAGCAAAGGAGCTAGAAATGTCCCGGAAAAAGAAACCTTCATCCATTTCCAGGATCTCCCGAAGATCATTTATTAAAAGTATAGCAGCGCTTAGCGGTGCAACAACATTACCCAATATTATCACCAGCTGTGCCAGCAGTCGAATCACACGCAGAGTTGCAGCAAATGAACGTATCACAATGGGCATCATTGGCTTTGGCTGGCAGGGCTATAGCAATACCAATCATTTTATTCACTTGGATGATGTGCAGGTTGTTGCTGTTTGTGATGTTGACCAGGAGCATCTTAAAGCTGGCCAAGATTTTGTGAATGGGTATTATAATAATCAGGATTGCGCAATCTATCGCAATTTTGAAGAAATTATCGCACGGGACGATATTGATGCTATGATGATTGCCCTGCCAGACCATTGGCATGCCATTCCTGCTATTGCCTGCGCCAATGCTGGTATACATGTCTACGGCGAAAAACCACTTTCACATACTCTGGTTGAAGGGCGGGCTATGGTTAATGCCATGGGAAAAAATGGGCTTATCTGGCAGACAGGAAGCTGGCAGCGTTCGGTAGCAAATTTTCATCATTGTGCAGAACTCGTACGAAACGGTTTCATCGGCAAGGTTCATACCATTGAGTGCGGTCTCACCAGCGGGCACAATGACTATAATGAGACTGGCCACTTAAAGGCTTTTTCCAGTCCGCCATCTCATCTTGATTATATGCGTTGGCTTGGACCATCAGGTTCACCAAAGGAATTACCATATGCTCCAGCACGAACCCATAAAAACTGGCGCTGGGTAATGGCTCATGGTGGAGGCGCTCTCATGGATTGGGTTGGGCATCATGTGGACATTGCGCACTGGGGTGTGGGTCTGGACAAAAGCGGTCCTGTAGAGGTCAAGGGTACAGGAGTCTTCCCACCCAAAGATGATCTCTGGGATGCACCCACCGGTTATGACTGCTTTGCAACATACGAAAATGGTATGTCTATTCATATGAATAGCAATTTCCCTGGAGGTACCAAGTGGATTGGCGAGGAGGGCTGGATCTTTGTGACCCGAGGTGATAAAAAAGAATCAAATATTCAAGCGATTTTTGATGAAGACCGCAGCAACCTGCCAGTGAGACTATACAAGAGTGATGATCATTTCCAAAACTTTATCGATTCCATTCGTTCGGGTAAAGAATCCATCACACCCTGCGAAACTGCACATCGTTCTGCTTCAGTCGGGCACTTGTGTAATATTGCCATGTATACCGGACGAACTATTAAGTGGAATCCAAAAACGGAAACAATTACAAATGACCCCGAAGCAACCAGTATGCTCAGTTCAACTTATCATGGTGGATGGCAACTAAAATAAGGGAAATAATAGCAGCATCATTTTTAATAAATCCAAAAAATTTGATCAAAATTTTATCTATATCTTTAATAATATAGTTACCTTCAAAATCAGTAGCTGCGCCTTTTGCAGTACCTACAAGAATTACATTTGCCCCCAGATTGAAAGGAAATATATTGAATAATTAGTAGGATTTTTTTATTCTGGATCATGGGATGTAGATTTAAGCAATGAATCCATGTCTTTCGCTGTTACTTGTTTTTTCCTTTAGCTGTACACAATCCAATCATATAGATTTATTATTAAGCAATTTAAAAATGAATAAATCGGATTATGATGGTTATGTAATTGATAGATCAAATGGATTTCACAGATTAGGAGGTTGCAATACAAATGATTCTACTTACGGTATTGTGACTGTGCACGGCTACTATCCAATAGGATGGCCGACAAAAGGGTTTGAATGGGTGAACCCACTAGTTCAATTGTCCAATAATGGGATCCCAATCTGGTTTTTCAGGTATGATTGGAATGATTGTCCAGAGAATTCTGTAAACTATTTATATCGCCAAACTGAGATGTTGATCGATAATAATCCACATTTAGATTCACTGTAGATAATAGGACATAGCATGGGCGGCGTGGTAACATCTTTATTTGCTGAAAAATGGGACCAGGATTTTCCCATTACCATTCATAGCATTGCAGCACCTTTAGCAGGAATGGAACATCAAGTTATTTCCGGCTGTGAAAAAAATGCTAGAAATGATTATTATATCAATAGTACTATTAACTATACCCAGTGGAAAACTATTCACAGTCAGGATGGTACATTTCGAAAATTGAAAATCGATCCGCAGATAGTAAATATCAGAGGTGGGAAAATTATTTTGCTGCCGGAAGAATGGCAGAATACCCGCTTAGGTCACAACAAATCCATCCAATGGGTATGTGAAAATATTTTTCAGTTATAAGTATGTTCCCGCCCATCTGTTTACATAGGCAGAGCAGATTTTTTTATTTATACAGCGGGAGGTAGATTTCAACACGGTCAAATGAATCATCATCATTCGCTGATATTGTTTAAAATATGAAAAGATTTAATCGCTTTATTGTAATATTGATTTATTGTTTTTCTTTTGGATGGACAGATCCCGGTGATTTGATCGATTATAATTATCAAACTTCATTTTCAGTTTCAGTCATTGAATTCATCCTTAACTCTATGGTTAACGATTTTTCCCTTCCTGCTTATTCCATTTCGGTCTATGATATTCATTACGAATCACACCGTCCCGATGGTACGGTGGACACTTTGTCCGGGCTCGTAACCATACCAGATGCACCTACAAAGGCATTTCCTATTGCCACTTATCAGCATGGTACAATTTTGCTTGATAATCAGGCTCCTTCTATAACAGGTATAAGCATTAATAATCTGGAGATCCTTTTTGTCGGGTTGATTACCACGCCATCTGGTTTTGTTTCAATATTCCCTGATTATGAGGGGCTAGGAGACCCAGATAATTTCCATCCGTACATTATTGCCGATTCACATACACGTGCTGTGGTGAACATGGTAAGAGCTCTCAGAGAATTATCAGAAGAACTGACTGGGGATGTACAGTTTCATCTAAATGATCAATTATTTCTTATTGGATATTCTGATGGAGGCTATGCAACATTAGCGACCCAACGCGGAATCCAATTACTCTATCCTGATGAATTCCTGGTTACGGCATCCTGCCCTATGGCAGGCCCCTACGATCTTGCAGGAACTATGGTAGATTATTTTTTATCTTAACCAGTTTATTCTCAACCATATTATGTACCCTATCTTCTTACTAGTCATTTATGGTATTACCAAGGTCTTGATGTTGACTTTCATGAATATTTTGAACCTTTTTGGGCTGATACCCTGCCATCACTTTTCGATGGTACTCATTCCGGCGGCGAGATAAACGAAATAATGCCCCATAATCCTCTGGATATATTAATGCCTGAGGTTCTGGATGAATTTATCAATAGTAATGATCATTTTTTTCGCCAATCTCTGCAGGAGAATACCTTATTGGACTGGACTCCAGAAAGCCCTACCTATTTCTACCATGGGTTGGGCGATGATATTATTCCCTACGAAAATGCACAAGTTGCTTATGAGACCTTTATGGATAACGGAGCATCGAATGTTAACCTTGTTTTATATCCTGAAGAATTTGGTGGACATGGAGAATTGGCGTTTGCTTTTCTATTTGCTGGATATGAGATCATCCTTGATTATCAAATCATTAGTCCAAAAGGGGATTTAAATGGCGACGGCGCTCTGCTTGCCAACGATATGGATTTTCTTTCTGAATCTATCCTATTTGAAAATAATCTTACAAAGTTTCAATGGTGGGCCGGTGATATGGATTATAATGATCTTCATTCAGTTTTTGACCTTTTACAATTATCGGATTTATTGGAAGAATAAATGAAAATTCAATGCTTTAGATGATCTAGACTTTTCTTTAAGTATCCAATAATTTCCTTTTTATTCTTTATTTGATCTTTATCCAGTATTAGTGAAAACCCATCAGTTTCATAATCTATTGTGTCTTTTTCTACTTTATTTAAAATCATATCCTGTACTTGAAAAGTTTTTATCGGGTGTGATTTCCCTTTAATTTTGATTTCATTAACATATTTACAGTTTATATCCTTTCTTATAATATTATAGGTATTCTGTGAAATTAATATTTCATTTGGTTTTGCTGAGTTTTCCAATCTAGAAGCAAGATTTACACCATTACCTAAAACAGTGTAATCCAGCCTGTCTTTTGAGCCAAAATTCCCAACTGTGCAGATATCCGTATGGATCCCCATTCTCACATCCAACACTTCCGTAATCCCAAAAGATTTCCATTTCTTTCTTATTAATCTAAGTTTCTCCTGCATTTTCAATGCCATTGTAACACACGAAATTGCATCCTCTCTAAGGCCTTTTGTAATTGGATCACCAAAAAATATCATTATTGCATCACCAATATATTTATCGACAGTTCCACCACAAGAAATTGCAATATCAGTCATCTCGGTTAAATAGTGTGTAATGAATTCAGTTAATTTTTCAGGTTCTAATTTTTCTGTAATCATTGTAAAACCTTTAATATCAGAAAAAAATACAGTTAGATTTTTTCTATTGGTGCTGATATTAACATCTAATTTCCCAGTGAAAATTGAACTGTATACCTGAGGAGAAAAGTATTTTGATAATTTTGTAAGAATCATTTCTTTATCTTTAGCATCGGTAATATCTGTATCATATAATAAGAAAAAATCAAATTCACCTATTTCTACAATATTGAAATAGTACGTTTTTTTCCAATTTCAATTTCCAGATTATGTATTAAAGTAAAATTCTGATTTTCTAGTTTAGTAATT
>CAJWLO010000085.1 GCA_913043235.1 uncultured Fidelibacterota bacterium | reverse complement strand
ATGCATCATATTTCATTGAGAGATTCCAATACTTTTAATAATTTTAAATTTTCTTCAGGTAATCCCACGGATACACGAACATAATTATCGCATCCTGGATAGGATGAAACATCCCGAATCAAAATCCCAGAACTTCCAATTTTTGTAAACAGTTCTTTTGGCGGTATTTTCCCAGACATTAAAAAATAATTTGCAGTTGAATCCTGAGCCAAAAACCCATCAATAGCATTGATACTTTTGATCATTCTATCTCGTTCCATAACAATTAAATCTGCCCGCGATTTAAATAAGTCTAAATGGTCCAAGACAAGCTCTCCCGCAATAGCACAAGGCACATCTATATTAAATGGAAGCATACATTTTTGTATTTGATTACTGAATTCTGTTGGCATCATACCATATCCCAGTCTAAAAGCAGCAAGCCCGAACACTTTGGAAAATGTCCTTGTAATCAACAAATTAGGATATGAATCAATCAGAGAAGAACAAGTCAGGCCAGAAAACTCATAATAAGCTTCGTCAATAATAACCAATCCCCGAGTTTCTTGAAGAATCGATTCAATCAAATCTCTTTTAATTAAGTTGCCCGTTGGAGAATTGGGATTACATAAAATGGTTAATTTGGCATCTTTTGATTTTTCAAGAAGATCGTTTTCATCAATTTCAAATGATTTGTTTAAAGTTGAATTAATCACTTTAGCTTCTAAATGTTCGGCCAATATTTGATACACTGCAAAAGTAGGAGAAAGAAGACATACTTCTTCACCCTTGGAAAGCGTTGCTGTAAAAATGGCCTGAAAGATTTCATTTGAACCTTTCCCAACTATTATTTGATCATCTTTTAAACCGTTTAACTTTGCTATCTTTTTTTTCAATTTTGTAGAGATAAGATCCGGATAATGGTTCCAATCGGTATTTTGAATTTTATCGGAAATCTCTGCCTTTAGTGTCTGGGGTAAATCCCATGGGCTTTCATTTTGATTCATTTTGATTTCGAAATCAACGGTCTTTAAACGATAAGCCGGTTGATTAATGACTTCAGGTTTAACCCAATTTTGAATATCCATTATTGTTTTCTCCTGATATCAACAGAATTTGCATGCCCATTCAGGCCTTCAAGCTTTGCTAGATTAGACACTTTTTCCGCACTGGTATCCAGAGCAGATGAGGCATCAATAATAGAATAAGGGACCATAAAATCCATCGTATTAAGTGGTCCACGAAATTTCGCATGCCCGCCTGTGGGTAAAGTGTGGTTAGGGCCGGCCCAATAATCACCCCAAGCGATCGGAGATTTATCACCTAAGAAAATAGCGCCGGCAATTAGTTGATCAAGGTAAATATCTGTATTTTTAACTTGAATAGATAAATGTTCAGGAGCAATTTTATTTGAAATTTTAACACAATCAGATATAGTTTTACCCAAGAAAATTATACCATGTTTTTCAAAGGATTTTTTTACAATTTCCTTTGTGGAAAGATTTTCTATCTGAATTTTGATTTGTTTATTTACTGATTCAGCCAGTTTATTTGAATCGGTTAATAAAATTGCAATTGCTTCTGAATCATGTTCAGCCTGAGAGATAAGATCAGCGGCAACATATGCAGGATTTGCATTTTCATCAGCAATGATCACTATTTCTGTAGGTCCCGCATTCATATCAACACCTACAAAAGATGATACAGCCTGTTTTGCAGCGGCAACATATGCATTACCCGGTCCCACAATTTTGTTCACAGAAGAAATAGATTCAGTTCCGTATGCCAAGGCTGCAATCGCCTGAGCACCACCAACAGAATAAATTTCATTGATACTCAATATTTTGCAAGCGTTTAAAATGGATGCATTGGGTAGCCCATTTTTATTTGGTGGAGTGCAGACAGCAATTTCTTTTACGCCGGCCACTTGAGCAGGAATCACATTCATCAATAGAGATGAAACAAGTGAGAACCTACCTCCCGGAACATAAATACCAACTCGTTCAATGGGACGCCATTTCCATTCGGCACATGTTCCATCTTTCTGCACAAAAGTAAAAGACGCTGGGAATTGTCTTTGATGAAATTTCCTGATATTTTCAGCGGTTGCTTGTAACAATTCAGTATTATTCGATTTTTCTTTGGGGGTAAAATCCCCAATTGGAAACGGAATTGAAGAAACACTTACCCCATCAAATTCTTTCATATAATTGATAATTGCTTGATCTCCATTTTCTGAAACATTTTTTAGAATCTTGGATACATCAACCATTTGGGACAATTTTCTACAATCCAACTGTTGATTCAATACAATTTGATTTTGAAGAATGTGCAACATTAAATAATTACCTTGTTGAGGGGATATTCAATAATATCCGTGGCACCATTTTCAATCAGAAGTGGTATGAAATCCCTAACTATTTTTTCTTCCACAATAATTTCTAATGCACACCCATCTCCATTGGAAAGGGGACTAATTGTCGGCTTTTTTAAAGCAGGGAGGATTTCTAGTAGACCATCAATTTTTTTATCGGCCACATTCATTTTAAGTCCCACCCGACCCATAGCCAGAATGCTACTTTGGAGTAGGCGGCCGATATTTTCAATTTTTTTTCGCTTCCATGATTCCTTAAACGCATCTCGGTTGGCAATAAGCCGCGTACTGGATTCCATGACTGTTTCAATAATCCTTAGGTTATTTGCAATCAGGGATGAACCAGTTTCCGAAACCTCCACAATTGCATCCACCAATATTCCCGGTTTAACTTCTGTCGCGCCCCAAGAAAATTCAACCTGGGCATTTATTTTATTTTTTTTAAGGTAGTTTCGTGTAATGTTAACGACTTCCGTGCTAATCCTTTTCCCATCCAAATCTTTAACAGATTGAATATCTGATTCTTCCGGGACGGCCAATACCCAACGTACCGGACGCATGTATGATTTAGCATAGACTAGTTCACAGACCTCAACTACATCGGAGTTATTTTCTTGTATCCAATCCTTGCCCGTAATCCCCACATCAAACACACCTTGGTCCACATAAGTGGAAATTTCCTGGGCACGTATAAGCAATGCCTCAATTTCCTTATCATCAGAGTAGGGCTTATAAGCTCGCTCTGAGACTGTAAAATTCCAACCTGCTTTTTTCAGCAGTTTAAAAGTGGTTTCCTGGAGACTGCCTTTAGGTAATCCTAATTTCAATATCTTTTTCATTTTATTCTTTCAAGTAAAAAAAAAGCCTCCCCGCTGATGCGGGAAGGCTTTTTCAAAATTTGTAATTATACTATGAATCAGCTATACACCAACGATACTCCTTTTTCCCAAGGATTTTAGATGTATCGGGTGATGATGATGTCGATTGTAGCACATAACTGAACGTATATTAATAAATTAAAAAAATACCTATCAAGTTCTTTTTATATGTTTCTGTGTGATTTAGTATCTATAAAGGAAGCATTAATTTTTCATTTTATTATCCTTTATTTGAGCCAGAGGCGTTTCATATAGGAAATTAAAAATAAACACCTGGCAATGTGGGTGCTTCTTTCATCACGACCGTCCCCCTGTCATTAACCTCGAAAACTAATCACTCTCGATCAAGTATTGAGAGATACGAGCCCTGAGAGCAGCATTGTGGTCCAAAGCCCGTCTAAAGACTCTCATGGTCCACTGAGCAATCCATCCTGACCAAGCAATTGCATTGCGAAGCTCTTCATCGGCATAAAGTGCCTCTAATGATGATTGGATCTTCAAGTTTCCCCACCGATAGTCCTTAGGTGAAAGCCTTATATGATGTTGATTCAGCTTCTCCATAGTCTTGAAGTCTGCATCCATGGACATATCCACCAACTGTTGCAAGTATATCTGGCGGTTCTGGAAGTAGTCAATGATTCCGGCCCTTAGTTCCTTGTCTTCAATCAGGCGAAGGCTGTTTCCTGCCTTTAGGCCCTCGTATGTCGAATTGAATGGTTGGTAATAACTCGTTATATAATACGAGTAAATCGCTGACTCTAAGTACTCTGATGAAGCCTCAAGATCACCCCATACTTCGATTAAGAGTGAGGTTGCATTTGAGTCCCTCCGAGCCACCCTTATTCGAGAAGCCACTTCCGCGGAATCGGCTACCAGGTCCGCTTGAAGAAGACGAAGTGCGGCAACTCCCTCTTTGGCATCATTTCTCCCTTGGCGCCAATCGTCCGCGAAGAGACCAAGTACCACACCAGCAAAGATCACCAAGAACTCAGCAAGAAGGCGTAGATTAGCATGGCGTTCATTCGAGGTCATTTTAGAACAGGTTCTTTAGTGCAGTTATTCATTTTATTCTCCTTTAATTGTCTATTCTTTATCATCGCGCAAAATTAATTTTTCACTTTATAAATCTCTCGATAAATCTTCCAGGTCGCTTACCAGTTATTTTGTTATTATTAAGAACAGCAATACCACCAATAAAAACGTGCAATATACCTTTTGAAAAGTGGTGGGGATCAGTAAAGGTTGCTTTATCCTTTAGTTATTCGAAGGTATAAATATTTGTATTTCTTAACTAATTGTACAGCCTGATTTTATTCAGTTTTATATTTTTCGAACCAACTCCGCCGATATGCTAACATTCTCATATGGTTAGAAGGTCGATAAAAATAAGCATGCCATTCATCCTGGAGACGTACCATAGCCGTTGGGACCTTTAAAAAACGCAATGCTTGATAAAATTCTTCGGTTTGTCCCATTGGTGTTCGAAGATCTTTTTCACCGGTAACTAGCAGTGTTGGTGTTTTTACGTTCCCAACGTACATTAGTGGAGAACGGCGCAAATGCTCCGAAGGATCATCCCAAGGTAACTCCTTAAAATTTCGATACCAGCCTACGCCGTCGGTTGTACCAACAAATGACATCCAATTGGTTACGGGACACTCACATGAAGCTGCAGCAAATCGATCAGTGTGAGCTACGGTCCATGCAGTAAGTACTCCGCCACCGCTACAGCCATAGACAAACATGTTTTCAGTATCAATATAACCGCGATTAACAACTGTATCTACACCAGCCATAAGGTCCAGTAAATCTCGATCTGGATAAGCATTTTTTATGGCGTTTCCAAATTGACTTCCATATCCTCCACTACCTCTTGGATTGGTATAGAGTACCACATAACCATTGGTAGCATAATGCTGCCATTCGAACCACATCATGGGGCTCATGGCGGAAAACATTCCATGTGGTCCGCCATGAATCGATAACATAAGAGGATATTTTTTTGATGGATCAAAATTTGGTGGCTTTACAACCCAGCCATGAATTTTATAGTTATCTGCCGACTCGTACCAAAGCTCTTCTAAATTACCTAATTCAATATCTGATAGAATATCATCATTGACATAAGTAAGCCTCTCAAGTTTTGGCCTTTTTAGACGATATGTGACAATGTCGCCGGGGATATTAGCATTGGAAAGAGTCCCTACAGCACGCCCATTACTTGATATGCTTGAAAGGGTCAATACATGCTTACCTTCTGTAATGGATCGTGGGTTACCTCGAACTGGCGCAAAAAAAATATTTTCTGATCCAGTATCCAATGCATAGAAATACACGCCACTATTATCTGGTGCCCAAATTGGATTTCGTGGTGTTCGATCTAAATTTCCACTTATATCTTTGGGTTTTGACCCATCGAGATTCATTATATATAATTTTCTTTCAAAATATGTAGCATCAGTTTTATCATGCCCAATATAGACCACCATTTTTCCATCTGGAGAAACGATAGGGTTTGAATCTGGACCAGGGCGTGTAGTTAATTGACGAATCACTTTTGATTTAACATCAACAGCATAGATTTCTGACTCACGGAACTCATATTCAGCATCAGGAATACGTAAACTCGAGAAAAGAATTTCAGAACCATCCGGTGTCCATGATGGAGCACTGTGGTTCCAATCACCGTTGGTTAATTGACGTGGCGTACCCCGTGTAGCAGATACAACAAAAATATGCCGATATCCTTCATCACTATAACCAACATAGTCACGGCGATAGTTAAGCCGTGTTACCACTTTGGCTTCCGCTGTCCAATTTGCTCCTTCAGGGCGATCAGGAAGTTCTACATTCCAACTTTCATTAGATGGAACCATCATCGTAAAAGCAATAGAATTTCCATCTGGCGACCATGAAAGTCCTCCAGGACCGTATTCACCATTAGTAATCTGGGTCGTTGCTCCTTCATCATCCATCCATCTTAAAAAAATCTGAGCTCCTTTAGGCTCCCCTTTACGTATAAATGCTATCCGCGTCCCATCAGGTGACCATTTCGCTCCACTTCCTTTGGTTAAAAATCTGTTACGGCTCCCATCAATATTCATAATCCATAAATTAGAAACCCATCGATCGTTTATTTTATCAATGTGCCTCCTACTATATACAACTTTACTCCCATCAGGAGAAATCTGTGGCCCCAGTCCGCCTGATAAAGCGGGTATCACTACTTTTTCCCATTCAAGAAAGTGATCCAGTGTAAGCGGAGTACTGTCAGATTGTCCAGTGATAGGGTTTCCAATCAGCGTTATAATCAAAAGAAATGATGTGGTTGATTTGTTACTAAACATAATATTCTCTCCTTTTTACTATTAATTCTTCCAATAATCTATCGAAAGAGTATCCGTTTTAAATGCATTTGAATCTATCCAGTAGTATTATTCAAAAGATTTTGGTTTAGGCCAGATTTCATTTAATCTG
>CAJWLO010000084.1 GCA_913043235.1 uncultured Fidelibacterota bacterium | reverse complement strand
CTTGCTTTGTTTCCGTTGCATATCTGGCTTCCCAATGCATATACCAACGCTCCCTCCGTTGTGAGTGCCATAATGGCTGCTACTTCGACCAAGGTGGGGGCTTATGTTTTGTTGCGAATCATATTCACCGTGTTTGCAGTTGAGATTAATCTGCAAATCGTACCGATTACAAAAATTTTACTTACTCTTTCTTCCGTTGCAATAATCGCTGGTTCTGTGCTGGCGATCAGCCAGACCAATATCAAGCGAATGCTGGCATATTCAAGTGTTGGGCAGATTGGCTACATCGTTCTTGGTGCTGCCCTTATTAACGAAACCGCAATGATGGGAAGCCTTATTCATATTTTTAATCATGCCATTATGAAAGGAACCCTATTTTTGGTAGCAGGAACGGTAGTCTATAAGACGGGAATTGAGGATATAGATGGACTTAAAGGATTGGGAAAAAAAATGCCTTACAGCATGGCGGCATTTACCGTTGCATCCCTATCAATGATCGGCGTTCCTTTGACCGTGGGGTTTGTCAGTAAGTGGTATATTGCTGTTGGCGCGATAAATGCCAGCAGGTGGTATTTTGTTCCGGTTATTCTTTTAGGTTCAATCCTGACAGCCATCTATTTTTGGCGAATAATTGAGAATATTTATTTTAAAAAAGCTGATTCTGAAATTCAACATTTAGAAAAGTCCGCGCCACCGCATCAACAATCCAAAAATCACACTATGCAATTTGAAACTCTCACGCGATATGATGCACCAATTGGCATGCTTATACCAACTCTTTTACTTGCAGGTTTATGTATAATTTTTGGCATTGCTGCTTTTGTTCCCGTTTCATTAGCTGATATGGCGGCAAGTATGCTGTTTGGAAAGATGTAATGGAAGTAGTTCAATCTAAAATGCCAATTTATGCAATCACCGTATCTCTTATTAGTGTAATTCTTATCGCTATTTCTGGTAAAAAGCCAAACTTAAGGGAATTCTGGACCATTGCTGCTGCTGTTCTAAAGTTTTCCATAGTCGTATCGATGCTTCCTATCATTCTTGAAGGCAATACCATTGAATTTAATCTGTTCACAATTTTACCCGGCCTGGATATTAAATTTAAAGTTGATGCCCTAGGCATTTTTTTTGCATTGACGGCTTCTTTTCTATGGATAATCACATCATTCTATTCCATCGGATATGTCCGATCTTTAAATGAGCATGCGCAAACGCGCTATTTCATACTCTTTGCGGTAGCGCTTTCTTCAACTATGGGTGTGGCGTTTTCCGCAAACATGTTCACAACTTTTATTTTTTATGAGATTATCACCCTCAGTACATTTCCTCTGGTTGCCCACAAAGAGACGCCAGAAGCTCTTAAAGGAGCAAGGAAATATCTTATTTATCTTTTAGGTACGTCTATAGCTTTTCAATTACTTGCCATATTCCTAGCGTATAATGCTGCAGGAACCCTTGAATTTTCAAAACACGGAATATTCAATGGAAATGGTGAAGGCGATGCATTCCTAATCACCACGTTTATTTTGTTTATGGCAGGGATTACAAAGGCTGCTCTAATGCCTTTGCATTCATGGCTGCCGGCAGCCATGGTTGCGCCCACACCTGTCAGCGCACTCTTGCACGCGGTCGCAGTAGTAAAAACCGGCGTTTTTGTTGTGATCAAAGTTGTACTATATATTTTCGGTGTTAATCTTCTTGCCCAGCTTAACCTTGGTGTGGCCCTTGCCTATTTTGCATCATTTACGATCATAGTGGCTTCAACCATTGCCCTCAGGCAAGATAACCTTAAAGCACGGCTTGCCTATTCAACTATTAGTCAACTTTCATATGTCATACTTGGCGTAGCACTACTTACGCCATCGGGTATTATCGGAAGTGTTATGCATATTGTAGTGCATGCCTTTGGCAAGATCACCCTTTTTTTCTGTGCCGGTGCGATCTATGTGACAACCCACAAGACAAAGGTAAGTGAGCTTGATGGAATTGGGAAAAAGATGCCCTTTACCATGTCAGCATTCACACTGGCGATCATTTCAATGATTGGCATTCCACCACTTGGAGGATTTCTGAGCAAATGGTATTTGGCCATTGGTGCGCTTGAAGCGGGACAGACTGCGATTATCGTTGTGTTAGCGGTTAGCACAATACTGAATGCAGGCTATTTTCTTCCCATAGTTTACGTCGCATTTTTCAAAGATACGAATAAGGATAGTCACATTCTGAATAGCGGAAGTGAACTGGAAAGTGCAGAAAATTATACTTCGAAATCACAAATCCGTGAAGCTCCGATTCTCATGGTTGTATCATTGGTTTTAACTGCCATTGGTACGCTTCTGTTATTTTTTATGCCATCAATATTTCTGGAACTTGCCAACATTATTTCAGTAAGTATGACGGAAGGTAAATGATATGAAAAATGAATTAGATTTTTTTGATAAGCCTAAAAATATCAGATTTCTAAAGATACTATTTTATATCAGCCTTAGTCTAATCGTTATCGCAGATTTTTTTATCACTCGAAAACACATTCACTTCCCATGGGAAAACATCCCTGGAGTTTATGCGCTATTTGGACTGGTTGCTTGTATTCTGATCGTTATCTTAGCCAAAACCCTAGGACATCAATGGCTTATGCGGAAAGAAGACTATTATGATTGATTGGTTGCATCCTGGACTCACCTTTATTTTTGGAGCACTATTTATCCCACTATTTAATGGCAAGATACGGCAGGCATATATCTTGCTTTTACCGATTTTTTCCGGTATAATCCTGCTTAATATGCCAGATGGTAATGGCTATATAGTGAATTTTTTAAGTTATGAACTCACCCTTGCAAGAGTTGATAAACTGTCTATGGTCTTTGGCTATGTCTTTGTGATTATGGCTTTCATCGGCTTTATTTATAGCATTCATCTAAAAGATTCTGGGCAACACGTTGCTGCTTCCCTATATATAGGTAGCTCCCTTGGCGTTATTTTTTCTGGCGATTTTATCTCTCTGTTCATTTTTTGGGAGTTAATGGCACTTTCTTCTACTTATCTTATATGGGCGCGCAAGACTAAGGCATCGTATCATGCCGGGTTGAGGTATCTGCTTATTCATATTCTGGGAGGCCTTTCTCTTTTTGTCGGAATCATTATGAATGTTTCAGAAACTGGCTATATCGCAATAAACGTCCTGGCCTTAAGTGGACCTGCTTCATATTTTATCTTAATCGGATTTATCCTGAATGCGGCAGTCCCTCCTTTTTCAGCATGGCTTTCTGATGCATATCCTGAGGCAACCATTACAGGTGCGGTATTCCTATCTGCATTCACTACAAAAACTGCGGTGTATGTGTTGATTCGGGTATTCCCGGGCACGGAGATATTAGTATGGCTTGGCGCAATTATGGCTTTTTACGGCGTTATATTCGCTGTACTGGCAAATGACATCAGGAGACTACTTTCCTATCATATAATTAGTCAAGTTGGATATATGGTAGCAGGTGTAGGTATAGGAACCGCATTAGCTCTTAATGGCTCTGCAGCGCATGCTTTTTCACATATAATTTATAAAGGTCTTCTTTTTATGGGTGCAGGCGTTGTTTTACATATGACTGGCAGGAGTAAGCTTACTGAACTTGGCGGGCTTTACAAGACTATGCCAATCACACTTACTTTATACATGATAGGCGGATTTTCGATTTCTGCATTTCCTCTCTTTTCCGGATTTGTAAGCAAATCAATGATTGTGACAGCTGTCGCGGAAAAACACCTAACAATTATCTGGCTTTTACTTTCAGTTTCTTCAGTAGGAACGTTTCTTCATACGGGATTAAAGCTCCCCTATTTTACTTTCTTTGGCAAAGATTCAGGTCTAAGAGCAAAAGATCCTCCAGTTAATATGATAATCGCAATGGGAATTGCATCGTTTTTATGCATATTGATTGGTGTATATCCAGATGTCCTTTATAAATTGCTGCCTTTTGCAGCAAGCTATACACCTTACACTGGTGAGCATGTTGTGTGGACGATGCAAATTCTGCTGTTTACAGCATTAGGTTTTTTCCTACTACTAAAACATCTTGGTGGGGAACCATATATTACCATTGATACAGACTGGTTTTATAGAAAAGGCGTTAGTTATTTTATGTGGTTTATTAACAGTCCCATGTCTCAATTTAGTGCCTGGCTGAACAAGATTATTTTTGTCATTATTCCCTTATATTTAGTTTGGATTAGTAAAAACCCTGTAGCCATGATGAAAATTGCCTCAGACAATGTGCTTCTGCGATTCAGTAGCCCGAAAAAATCAGCACAGATAAAGCATAGGATACAAAGGGAGAAAGAGATTTATCCGGGGGAGATAATCAATCACTGGCCTATCGGTCCAACTATTCTTTGGATAACACTGCTTCTGCTGGTATATATACTTATTGCTTACTTAGTTAATACTTGATAGCTAACGCTTAAACCCACCTCTCCAATTCTTCCTTCCTAACCCAGTTAGCATATATTTCAGTAGTCTTTATACTCCTATGACCAAGTAGTGTTTGTAGTACTTCCTTAGGGACTCCCTTGTTTAGCATATTATGTGTTCTACATCACATCTAGTAGTCCTCCTCTAATAACGCCTTTTATTAAGTACTATAATCATCGTAAATTCCAATGGATACATACACTCAGGAGGAAACATTAGAAATATCTACATATTATTACTACTTACCTTTGGGTATCAATTACAGGCGGTTTCTGCACCTCCAGAACCTTATTATGTAAGTCAACCTGATGGCACAAATATACCTGTTCAAATGTATGGTCATGAATACTATAATTGGATAGAAACAGAAGATGGATATGTCATTGATTGGGTTGAGGATGATGCCCGATTAGGTTGGTACTACAGTGAATTGGATAATGGAAAATATTCCCCATCAAACATTCCTGTAGTTTATCCGGCTCCCCCTGATTTTAATATACCTAAGCACTTACGGGAAATGTCCTCTCATGTTCGTAAATTTGGCAGTAAAATGCTTCATCCTGATGATAGCCATAGTATCCATACTGATAGGTCTTTATTAAAACCATTGGTATTTCTTGTGGATTTTGACTCCCCTCTTCCCTCAGGCGTGCCGGATAGGGAATACTCAAAAGAACAATTTCGTCATCTACTTTTTGAACCAGATTTGGAATCAGATGGAAGTAGCCTGCCGCCAATTTATGATATGAGTGTGCGGGATTATTATAATGAAATATCCAATGGTAATTTGGAAATATATGGTGATAGTGAAAGCATTGTAGATTGGACCATTGTAAGTCAAGATTATAGCTATTATGTGGATGGAGAACAAGGGACTGGAAGTGGAACCCATGGGATTGCAAGGAGTGCAGCAGCTTTGGTGGTTGAAATTGCTATGGAAGTTGAATCAGATATTGATTTCAGTAATTTTGATGGAGATGAAGATGGTGCTGTGGATGTAGTCATATTAATTGTAGAAGGCTGGGGTAATGGTGATAATGACCAGTTTTGGCCCCATATGTCTCTTATTCCTGCAGGAAACAGTGGTATTGGTTTGATTGACCCCAATGCACCTACAAATGATGATGGCTATTTCTCTTTAGATGGAGTGGCCATTAAGAAATATATTGTCATTACAGAACAATTTCATATGAATTATTATGGTGTTGGAATAGGTGATATCCGCCCAATTGGTACCATCTGTCATGAAATGGGACATGTTTTGGGGTTACCAGATTTATATGATACCTCCGTAAATTCTGCTGCTGGTATTGGAGAATGGGGCCTAATGGGTAGTGGTAATTGGAAGAGACCAATCAGCCCGGCCTATATGAGTGCTTGGAGTCGGTATCGTTTAGGCTTTATTGAGCCTTCCGTTTATGAGAATGTTACAAACTTGGATATTAGTCTTTATCCTGCAGAAGGCTTTGATGAAGCAGCAGCATATATTTTGCCTATGGATTCGAATATGCCCCAGGAGTACTTGATTTTGGAAAATAGGCAGCAGTTGGGTGCTGACCAGTATTTGGAAAAGTCCGGTTTATTGGTATGGCATATAGATGAAACCATAACCGGTATGTATCCTGCATTAAATAGTGTAAATGTGAATCCAGAATTTTATGGGGTTAATCTTTTACAGGCAGATGGATTTGGGGAACTTTATTCATGGAGTGGTGCTGATAGTGGTGACCCATTCCCTGGAAGTACAGCTAATTCAAATATCAATAGCCTAACAAACCCAAGTACTAATACTTATAGTTATGACCGAGATGCAGATGGAACTGTTGAACAGGGGAGTACCAGTGGTATTTCTATCAGCAATATTGCTGAGAATCCAGATGGATTGATTACGCTTACGGTGACAAATCCAAATAGTAAGGGGAAAATTTTGGGATATGATGAAGGTGGATATGAAGGTATAGCCTATGATGATTCATATTCTATGCTTCAATGGGCAGGGGTTCGTTTTGAAGTATCTGATACTGCATTACTTTCAGGAATTGAAACGGTATTCCCTCCTTCCTTTTGGTCCTGGGATGTAACATATTATACTCTCAATGTTTGGGAAGGATGGGCAAATAATATGCCTCAAAATTTACTGTACAGCTCTAACAGAAATGTAAATTGGAATCCAGATGAATACCGAGATGGGGGATGGGCACATATTTCCCTATTAGATGAAACTATTTTATGGGATACAGGTGAGACTTATTATGTTGAAATAAACTTTAATGGAACAGGGGGTGTGTATCCATTTGATAAAGGAGTATACTCAAATAGTGCTAATAATAATTTGTCGTATTTTCGAGGTAATACGGGCGAAACATGTAGACAATTAACAGAAATTGCTGATGCAGATTGGAATATCCGTGCGGTATTAAGTTATGAGAGTTAT
>CAJWLO010000083.1 GCA_913043235.1 uncultured Fidelibacterota bacterium | reverse complement strand
ATTTTTTTAATTATTAATTTAAATTATAACATTAATATAAATATTATAAAAACTAATATTATTAAATATATAATATAATAATTATTAATTTATATAGCCAATTCCTTAAGGAGATTTTGGTGGAATACTGGCACAAAGTTTAAACTATTTATTAGCTGATTACCGGTAATTAATCCAATTTTGCGGTCAAAAATGATTCCAGTACGTTGCGAGAAATTTTCAAATCATTATTGACAGTAATCTCCTTCTTTGTATTTACCCGTCCGATGGTAGTAGCTGGCACATTGTATTGCATACATAGCCGCTGAAACTCCATTAACTCACTTCCACTAAGAACCAGTAAAGCAGCGCCAAACGACTCACCAAATAGGTATTCTTCTGCGCGCAAATCTATTGTCATATGTATTTTAAAACCGCATTCTTTTCCTGATATGCAATAAAGTTTATATAAACCCATTGCCAATCCACCTCGGCCAATAGCCTGTGCCCATTTTACTATTTTTGATTGAACCAACTGCGCCAGAGTTTGATTGACATTTTTTTCCATGACCATATCCATAACTGGGTATTTACTATTATGGTGATGTCCGCTTATTTCCGAATACATAGAACTTCCGAGTTCACCTTTAAGACTTCCGATCAAACATATGAATTCTCCATCTAAGGCAATATCTTTATTGATTGACACACTCTGGCCTGCTGCGAATACATGGTAACTTTTCAAAGGAATATCATCACCCAGATTCATTAAACCTATATTATTTAACTGTAAACCTTTTAATACATGGAGTTGACCAGCCAAAAAGTTTTTATTGTTCACATTGCTATTCAGGTAAATAGTATCAACAGTTGTTCCCATACAAGCCAAGTACCGAACTCCATCAACTACAGATCTCATGCCCAGGTCAAAAGCATAAATGTTATCCCCGTTTATTAACCCTGAATTCGAATAAATATTCCAGTCTGATTTATAAAGATGTTGATTGAAATTTGTCTTCGAGTTTTCCATATCTTTAAGAATCATCTTCTTAGTCACAGTGATATGAGCAGTTTTTTTCCTTTTATTCTGAGTATTGATATTTTGGTTGTTTGTTTTTTCAGGTATATCCGTATTATCATGAAGAGTAATTCTGGTAACAGCTCTAGGCCATTTTTTCATAGACCCGTCACCAAAATCTATATTCAATCTTGGTTCAGGCAATACCTGTCCAATGATCTGAATATCATTATTCAGACTGAAGGGGAATTCCCCTTCACTATCAGCCAAGGTATTATCTAGGAGCAATATTCCATCCCCTTTTTTATATTTTGATGGAAAATTCAGCTGCAGTCCCAAATTATCTGGTACCAATTCTAACAATTTTCTTAAATCATTTCCCCGAGAACCACAGGCCGAAAATCCTTTTAAGTGGCTGGTAAAAGGTGAAAACCGTTTATATAGCCTTTTTTCATGCATCATGGTCTTTCCAAATCCAGGTAAAGCAATTTTGCCGATCAGCCAACCGGTTTTGACTCCCAAATGTGCAGCAGACATACGGGCCATCCCGATAATAATCACTCGACCCGTTTTTCTATTTTTGGCAATCTCCATAGTATGATGAGAATATGAAGCAATGCCCAATGAATTATTTAAATCAGTTTCCTGTATTTTTTTTATTACAATTTTGGTAGGGTTAAATGTCCAGATATATGCCAGATGATCTGGCCAAAATCCATTCAGAGAAAAATTACGGAATAAATTTCCATACGATTTCCAACCTCCATCATCTTTGACTAACCTGGTTTCACTATTCAGATGTATGCGTTGGCCTTTTTTCTCCATGATCTGTTCCACATAACTCCTGGGCAAGATGGAACGCTTTTCAAGTGCAGGGTATAAACATTCATATAGTATTTTCAGTTCATTCTTTTTGACTTCCCGTCCAACAGTGTATTGAATATAGTTTATATCAATATCAGTGAAATATTTCATGAATCTAACCATCCAGTTTCAGCCAATATGGGCTGCATGGAGCTCCAATGGTAGCCTTTACGTTTCAAATGGTCTATCAATTTTTTACGTTCCTTAATATTTTTCTCTTTTTGTATTTTTGAACGTTTTTCAATAATGGATAATATGAGTTTTTCCTGGGGAAATTCATGGTAAATGTTTTCCATGTTTTCTTCCAATATCTCAGGTGGTATTTGATGACTCATGATTTCATTTCGCACAGCGTTAGGTCCCAGTTTTTTATTTTTCACACGATCCCTGATAAAGACAGCGGAAAATTCGCGGTCATTTATATAACCTTTTTTTTCTAGTTCAGCAATCACAGAAATAACCTGGTTTGAACTATATTTTTTCTGGATTAATCTCTGGGATAATTCTGCTTTACTGCGCATCCTATAACTTAACAATCGAAGGGCAGAGTTCTTGATGCTTGCAGCCCCTTCCTTGATTTCAATAGCTTTCAGTTCTGACCTTGTAATAGTCTGGCCAACCCCTAATTTACTTGAAATAAAAACGTCTTCGGATAACCCGAAGACGTCCCCAGTATCTAAATGAACTGTATAACGACCTTTTCGCCGTTTTTGCGGCGAAATAGAAACAATTTTAAGTTTTTTCTTCAGCGACTTCTTCATTAAGTCCCATGAATGCCTTGACCTTATCTATAATTTCTGTAAGGATATCCTGATTATCTTTTAAATACTGCTTTGAATTCTCTCGACCCTGACCAATCTTCATATCCCCGTATGAAAACCAAGCACCGGTCTTTTCAACAATATTTCCAGAGACAGCCAGATCCAATATATCGCCTTCAAAGGAAATTCCCTGACCATACATTAAATCAAATTCCGTCTGCTTAAATGGAGGAGCCACTTTATTCTTGACTACTTTGACACGGACACGGTTTCCCACACTTTCACCACCATCTTTTAGAGTGGTAATTCTGCGTATTTCCATACGGACCGATGAATAAAATTTAAGCGCACGTCCCCCAGGTGTCGTTTCTGGATTGCCGAACATGACTCCAATTTTTTCCCGGATCTGATTGACAAATAATACTGTTGTATTGGACCTGCTAACTGTTCCTGTCAATTTTCTCAATGCTTGAGACATAAGACGGGCCTGGAGTCCCATATGGGAATCTCCCATGTCCCCTTCCAATTCTGCCCGGGGCACCAGTGCTGCCACGGAGTCAACAATAATCACATCCAACGCACTGCTCCGTACCAAGGTTTCACATATTTCAAGCGCTTGTTCCCCATTATCAGGCTGGGAGATCAGCAGGTCTTCTATATTTACACCCAGTTTTTTTGAATATTCTGGATCAATGGCATGTTCTGCATCAATAAATGCAGCATAGCTGCCAGATTTTTGAGCTTCGGCTACTATATGCAGGGCCAGTGTTGTTTTTCCCGATGCTTCAGGGCCATAAATTTCAATGATACGACCTTTAGGCACACCTCCCACGCCTAAAGCAACATCAAGGGATAGACAGCCAGTTGAGATCACATTTTCCATCTGTGAAAATTGATTATCTCCCAGACGCATAATGGATCCTTTTCCAAACTGCCGATCAATCTGAGTAATAGCAAGATCCAATGCTTTTGCCTTTTTGGTATCAGTGGACATATGAAGAACTCCTTATAATGTTTCACCTAATGGAAACGATTTTAATAATGTGTAAACTGCTCCATTGGGCAACAATTCACTACTGAAAAATTGCACACGATCGACGGGGAAAACAATCGCGTCATAGGACGATTTTAGAAATAAATCTATGTTAGGTGTAAATTTTTGCGGATACCGAATTCTGGCCAGGGTAATATGAGGGAAATATTCCCTGTCTTCAAATGGAAAACCCAGTGTATCCAAACATTCCCGTAACAGGTTTACCATGGAAATCAATGGCTTTAAATCCCCCTCAACTCCTAACCATAAGGTCCGGGGACGTGTTGAAACAGGAAAACATCCGGTACCAGCAATAGATAAGTCCATAGGATCAAACTGGCTAGTAACCTTCTTCTCTACAGCTTCAATAATACTATTCACTGTTGATTCTGGTGTATGCCCCAGGAAATTCAAAGTAAGATGCAACTGAGGATCACGCACCCAATTAATAACACCTGGGTTTTCTTTCATAGATGAATAAAACATATGTTTTATTGATTTTACCCTAATAGGCACTGGAACGGATAAAAATGTTCTCAATAATTTTTCATGCATCGATAAGTGCCATCCTAAGAATATTTAAAGCGCTCTGGCTCGATCTTAATTTATTTCTGCTCCTATGATCGCCAAATTGCAGTTTCTTAACTTTAATGTTCCCTTTACACGCCAAACCTATATAAACTAAACCGACTGGTTTTTCTTTGGTTCCACCTGTGGGACCTGCAATTCCAGTCACAGACAAACCATAATCAGCTTGAAACTTTGATAATATATTTTTCGCCATCTCTTCCGCGGTTTCAGCGCTGACTGCACCAAAATTTTGTAAAGTAGATGGCTGTATCCCTAAGCCTAATTGTTTCACATCATTATTATAGGCAATAACACCACCCAGAAATGCTTTCGAGCTTCCAGAAACTTCAGTGATACGATGGCCAATCAAACCACCGGTACATGATTCGGCGGTGGCAATTGTTGTACTTTTCTTCACTGCTAATCTAACGATAACGTCTGCAATGTCGATTTTACCAGTCGTATATATTAGATGGCCTAATATATTTGAAATTTCATTAGACAATATGGTGAGATCTTCCTGTGTCTTGCTAGTCAGTCGGATATCAACACCATGGTAGGAAGGATAATATCCAATCGTACAATGGTGTTCTTTATCGGTGGCTGGTTGTATTTTTTCGATCAGGACAGATTCCGGTATTCCAGTTGTACGCAATAGTTTTATATTCGGTGTAGAAACTCCCTGAGATTGCACATATGGGATGACCGATTCACGCATCATGGATTTCATTTCTGCAGGAACGCCAGGCAATATTATCAGGTCCGTAGAATCAACCTTAAACTGAAAACCCCTAGCAGAGCCTACTGAATTTGGTATAACTTTACCTTCAATGGGGACCAGAGCCTGAGATCTATTTGATTCTGGAATATCAAAACCAAATCTCTCAAACCTTTGTTTCAATTTATTCCAGTATTGCTCATCAAATTCATAATCTGTACCAATATATTCAAAAATAACTTGTCTCGTAATATCATCTTCTGTGGGACCCAATCCCCCCGTGGTAATAATCAAATCAGGATTATTTTTCATGATGGAATCCAGTGCTTCCTGAATGGAGTTATGTTTATCCGGGACTGTTATCTGCGCTTGTATATGGCATCCCAGTTCCGTGAGCATTTTCCCTAACCAAGATACATTGGTGTTAACTGTATCACCAGCAAGAATTTCATTTCCGATAGATAGAAATACTACATTCATGTTGTCCAGAAGTAGTGAATACTCTGGGTTATAAACAAAGCGAAGATTCCGGCCACAACATCATCTAACATCACTCCTACCCCTGATTTCATATCGTCCATCAATTGCACAGGTCCAGGTTTTAAAATATCAAACAACCGAAACCAGAAAAAAGCCATCAAACCCCAGATGATACTGTGCGGAGCCAGCCAAAGGGCGATCCACTGGCCGACCCATTCATCAATGACGATGGCGGAAGGGTCATCATCATCCCAGGCTTCAATCAAAATATCAGAAACAGCCACTCCAACAAAAAATAAAGCAAGTGTAATAAGTAGGAATAAAGGGCTCTCTATGAAAGGAACAATAAAGTACCAGACCAAAAGGGCAGCGGCACTGCCCCAGGTACCTGGTGCATAAGGCAATCGACCGATAAAAGCAGTTGTTCCAATAAATTCAGCTATTTTTACCTGAACATTCATTCGCTCTTTAGAAATCCGATAATCGTATTCCGATTGGAATAAAGGTAGGTAAAACCGGTCAAAACAGTAAAAAGAGTTACAAGTAATGTGAAATTGTAAATAAGGTGATATTCCTTAACAACTTCCAAAAGAGGATAGGTCCAAGCCAACGATAGACCCTTTACACTTAAAACGATTAAAATAAATACAATGATGTTTAACTGGATTACTGTTTTAGCCTTGGCAATGTTCGATGTAACCATTTCAATCCCCTTACGATTCATGGCCATTCGCAAACCGGTCACAAAAAGATCACGAAAAATAATCAAGACCACCATCCAATAATCGATCACACCAATAATTGCAAAGGAAATAAAGGCAGAAGAAACCAATATTTTATCTGCCAAAGGGTCCAGAAATTTACCTTCTGGCGTAACCAAATTATATTTTCGGGCATAATAACCATCATAGGCATCCGTAATACCAGCAATAAAAAAAATGGCTAGTGCCCATAGTTTTGACCAAGGATGATCATAGAAAAGGCATAGTATGAATATGGGAGTGAGCAGTATTCTACCTAAAGTAATAATATTAGGTATTGTTAAAATAATGTCCTCCCTTCCATGGCTCTGATCAATGTGGCTTCATCTGTATACTCCAGGTCACCTCCCACAGGAATACCTCTGGCTAGACGGGTAACTTTCACATCATAATCCGAAAGCTTTTTTGAAATATATAATGCAGTTGTTTCACCTTCTACCGTTGGATTAGTAGCGATAATAATTTCCATTCCCGGCTCAATTCGCTCCATAAGATTTGTCATATTCAATTCATCAGGGCCAATACCATCAAGGGGTGATAAAGCGCCTCCCAGGACATGATAGATACCCCTGAAAATATTGGTCCGCTCAAAAGCATATATATCCGGAGCATCTTCGACAATACAAAGCTGATTGCTATCCCTTTTGGGGTCTTTACAGATCAGGCATATTTCATCCTCAGAGATACCCCCACAAGACGAGCATGACCGAACTTTAATTTTAACATCCTTCAG
>CAJWLO010000082.1 GCA_913043235.1 uncultured Fidelibacterota bacterium | reverse complement strand
AGGATAAAATTTGGATTGAAATGAGCACTACAGATCAGAAAGAAGTAATCAGATTAGGAAAGTTTATTAAAGAAAAAGGAGCTATTGCGTTAGTAGCTACAACGGATGCTGTAGGATATACTGAAAATAGTAACTATTTAAATAATTTGTTTGGAATTTCGGATTCTCAAGGTATTCAGCAATTTATTAATGGGAGTGATTCCTTACGATTGGGTGATTTGATATTAAATGCAAAAAATGGAGCTTATCATAAATTTCATACTTTTGGAGATCCTACACTTCGGCTTCCATTTCCTACAATTTCTTATAATTTAATTGATAACCCACCCCTATCTACAACTTTAGTGGAGGAACAATCTATTTCTGTGGTATCTTCAGAGAAAAATTCAACACTTCTCATTAGAGGAAATGAATCGGAATTTGCTTTTGGTAATGACAGTCTATTATATACAAGCCCGGGAGTTACCTATACCCAAATAAAATCAGATAGTATGGAAATTTGTTATCGATTTCCTCTAGATGCTGGTTCATGCAGCGATTGTACAGCCAATTTTTACATCTATCAGGATAATATGGGATTTGATGGTAGAATTCAATTTATATCAGGAATACCCATAGTAGAATCAGATATTTCCTCTAACGATGATATTGGTCCCCATATTACAATTTATCAAGATAGTAGTCCAATTAATGAGGGGTCAGCAATCATCCCCGGTGAGGACCTCACTATCAGCTTGAATGACAGTTCCGGCATCAACCTCATGGAAACCATTGGGCATGGAATCCGCTATGCCTTTAATGAAGATAACCTAACTCTTATACCCAGTGATGAATTTATTTATGAAACCTGTTCAGAAGGAACCATTCAAATACCCGTTGATTTGAACAATAATTCCGGAAATATCAACTTCTACCTTGAGGCATGGGATGGCGTAAATAATAAGTCCACCATAAATCTCCAATTAGATATTCTCAGCGCACCTCAAAAGACTGATCTATTATTAAGTAAGGTGTATCCGATTCCCAATCCGTTTTCAGATGGTACCCATTTTACCATGTTTGTATCTGATACTCCTGCTTATATTACCATCACCGTTTATTCCATCATGGGTGAAAAAGTAATAGAGTTACCTGAATATTCTGCTAAGGAACCTTTTATTACTATTCCCTGGAATGGTAAAAGTGAATTGGGGAGAGATATCGCAAATGGTGCCTATTTTTATCACGTGAAAGCTGAAAAAGATGGAAAGAATGTATTTGAAGATATCTTTAAATTAGCCAAAGTAGAATGAAGTTTATTTTAGCATCCAGCAGCCCCCGCCGAAGGGAATTACTCCTTCGTTTACAAACCCCTTTTGATATCATCCTCCCGGATGTGGATGAATCTATCATATCGCCAGACGGAAGCCCTGAAACCTACTGTACTGCATTGGCAGAACTCAAGGCGAATGATATTAGTCAACATTACCCTTCTGATTGGGTCATTGGGGCAGATACTATTGTGGTTTTAGACAACCAAATCATGGGAAAACCAAAGGATAAAGCTCAGGCACAGACAATGCTGGAAACTCTCAGTGGCAAAACCCATCAGGTATATACAGGAGTATGTATTAAAAACAGTGAAAAATCTGCCCATCACCTCTTTGCTGAAATAACCATGGTTACCTTTCGGGAAATTGAAAAGGCTGATATAAATCATTATATTGAAAGCTGCCCTCCCTACGATAAAGCTGGTTCCTACGGTATTCAAGATTGGAGCGCTGTCTTTGTACAAGAAATTAAAGGCTGTTACGACAATGTAGTGGGATTCCCGATTTCGCGCTTTTATCAGGAATTAAAAAAACTGGGGATTAATTTATTGGACAGTCTTTCAGAAGCTTCTTAATTTGACCCCTTATTATGACAAGCACCGAAGCCTTTTTTGACGCATTAAAATCGCATAGAGAATCTCAAAATATTGAGATTTCTGAAATTTGCGAATTTACCAAAATTAACCCTAAATATATTGAAGCCATTGAATCTGGTGACTTTACTGTGTTGCCATCCGTTTATATGCGTTTATTTTTGCGGGCATATACTGATTTTATAGGTGCAGACTCTGCCAAAGCCCTGGAAGATTACGAATTATTGACAACAGGTACCATTCAGAAAAAAATACATATAGAAGTAAAACCTGCAGATAATACGGAAACTTTTAAACCAAATAGTGGGATAGAAATGGAAACTCCACCCCAAATTACTCCCCAGAAAATTGCCACAGGCGCAGGAGTTATTATTGGACTTTTTCTCATTTTATACTGGGCAGGACAAATAACCAGTGAGCAAAATATTCAGGTAGAACAAAAACTGACTCCTGTAAATACAAATAATTCGGAAGCACCTTCAGATAATCCCATTGAATTTACTCCTTATGAAAATACAAATGGTGATAATGGTGTTATAGAAAAAAAAAGTCCGATAATTGATAAACCGGTAGATTCTCCTGCCTTTTCCACTTCGCTCAACGGAGAGCCTGTGGGAACACATACTTCTCTCCCAAATAAACGACCTCTCAATAGTAATGATTTTCTCCTGGAAAATAAAGACAGGGAATCAACCAATATATTAAAACTATTTGCCCCTTTCACAATCTCCATTACTACTTTGGAAGAAACCAAACTCAATATCAGCAAATTAACAGATGGAGCACAAACCGTACTCATTAATGAAGCCATAGAAGGTGGTAGAGAATTTGAATTTGATTTTGAATCCACCATTAATTTTGAATTCTGGAACAATGCCCATATTCAGGTGAAATTAAATGAAATTCCTCTGGATAATTTTCTCTCTAATGATGGCCTGTCTGTGAGGGGATCTTACGAAGCTGAAAAATCACAATTGTATCTGGGGTTTTACCAGAACTAAATAATACCCAAAAAAGAAAAGGACCAGATATATCCAGCCCTTCTCAAAGTTATACATAATATCTATCTCTATTTCACTAGCATGAGCTTCTGAGTACTGATATAGGTCCCAGCATGCATTTTTACAAAATACATACCACTGGCATAACTGCTAGCATTCCAGACAGCGCTATGATATCCAGCCTCCATATTAGCATCTATGAGCATAGATACTTCTCTACCTTGCAGATTATAGATAGATAAGGATGCCTTAGAATCTATTGGTATAGCGAAGCTGAGAGCAGTGGTTGGATTAAATGGATTGGGGTATGCTTTATAAAAATTAAAGTTGTCTGGTAATGGTTTAACTTCATGGCTGAGGCCAAAGGTATTAAATCCATCACCTACAACCATGTTGCTGGTAAATATCATTGTTTCTGCATACTCTACAACTTCACTATTTTCAGAATCAAAGTATTTAAAGGTCAGCTCTTCACCATCAGTTATATTGCTGTATACCTGTATGATATAAAGATGGCTGTAATCAAATGGGAAATACATTCTCTCCATTATTAGGGATAGATGTTAGTCTTAAATATGAGCCCATATCATGATTTCTATTATGATAAATGAATGCGCCATCATAAGAATTTGCATAAAATGATGCAGCAATAGAATACTCATTTTGATAACCATAAAATGTAGGATATAATGCAACATAATCATCCTCCCCATCAAAGCTCAGCAAATAGTCTTGGCCAAGACCAAAGCTAAGTAGTAAAATAATATATAATTTTTTCAAGGTTCTCCTCCTAATGCTGATATTCAGAAAAATTTACAACAATTATCCTGTCTTATAAAAGTGTTAACCACGTCACAAAATTTAACGTGATATGTATCACAGAAAAAAAATATTCCACCCTGCCTGTCAATATAACCCACGTACAAACTAATAACATCTCGTCAATAAATATAAAATATTCACTAGATAGATCAACTTTTACTTGCATAGTAGTGGGGAAATAGAATATTATTGTGGGTGAGAGTGGGTAATTTTCCCTAACTTTTATATGCGGAATAAGAGTTGACAAACACACTACATATATCATTTACCGGCGAGTACCATAATTCTTTAGATACTAAGAATCGGTTAAACATTCCAGCTAAATTTAGAAAGGTGTTAGATCCTGTGAACGACCGGACATTTGTTATTACCCGAGGATTTGACCAATGCCTGGTACTATACCCCTTAGAAGATTGGGCAAAAGTGGAAGAACAGCTCATAAAACTCAGCTCTATCAGAGGAAGACATCGAAGTTTTGTACGGTCTGTAACCCGATATGCTACTTCTGTACATTACGATGGTCAGGGCAGAATAGCAATTCCTGATTCATTATTATCCTATTCCGGAATTTCTAAAGAGGTGGCAGTGATTGGCATGATAGGTTTTATCGGTTTGGTCGTTCCGCATTTATTGCGGTTAATGATTGGCCCGGATCATCGCGCATTACTGCCGCTGTCGGCTTTAGGTGGTGCACTTCTGCTGTTAATTGCCGATACAGTTGCCCGCACCGTGCTGGCCCCGGCGGATTTACCGGTGGGATTAATTATGGCCTTAATCGGCGGGCCGGTTTTTCTGTTTCTGCTGCTGCATCAGGCTACACGCTGGCGCTGAACATTTATCCCGTATTGAGAGGAAGCATTCATGCTTAAAGTGAAAAACCTGACTGTGCAGCTGGGCTCCCGTGCGGTGTTGCAGGATGTTCATCTGTCGGTGGAACCCGGTAAATGTACCGCGGTGCTTGGCGCCAATGGTGCCGGTAAATCCACCTTGCTTAATTGCCTCTGCGCACATAACCGCGCCTGTTGTGATGCGGTTTCGCTGGATGGTGTAACCCTAGATCAGTTCAGTGGCCTGGAACGGGCGAAACGCATGGCAGTCATGCCGCAGTCGGTAACTCTGTCGTTTCCCATGCGGGTTCATCAGGTGGTAGCGATGGGGCGCAGTCCTTATGGGGATGAAAAACAGACGCAGCAATATCAGCGTGATGCCATGCAGCTCACGGGTGTCTGGCATTTACGTGAACGCGTCTATCCGACCTTATCCGGTGGTGAACAACAGCGGGTGCAGCTGGCCCGGGTACTGGTGCAGATCTGGCAGGCTTGGCTGGATCGGGATCGGGCTGAGCGCGCAGACACTCAGCATTATTATCTGCTACTGGACGAATGCACGTCCGCACTGGACCCGGCCCATCAGCACAGCGTGATGCAGATCGTACGTGAATTTGCTCAGGCTGGCGTCGGCGTACTCGCCGTTATGCATGATATTTCTCTGGCTGCCAGCTGGGCGGACAGTGTGGTGATGATGAAACAGGGCAGAATTGTTGCCGGTGGTGATCAGTCGGTGCTGATGGACCCGCATTGTTTGCAACAGGTGTACGACCTGCCGTTGCCTCTGGCTCAGGCCTACAGTCAGCAATGCGCAGTCTGGTAGTGTTGTGCCCTGATTTACGCTGCCTCTGCGCCTTTTCAGCTGTAAGTATTTATCCCTTGGACTGATTCTTTAGTCGCCTTTCAAAATCCATTTCCCGGCATTACGCCTGTTTCTGATCTGTCTGAAAACGGCTGCAGCGCCCATGCTGTGGGGGCTGGAACAGATAAGCAGTTAATGCCTGCTGTGCATACCGCAAAGGTATGATCCGCTCAGAAAAATAGTATTAGATGGTATATGACGTATCCAATAACCTGAAATCAATATCTGCCGGGAGGCGGCCAAAACAAGCATAAATCAGGTCGAGGAACAGCAACATGCGCCAGATTGAAAACTTCATTAACGGGGAATTTGTCCCTGGTTCCACCGGTAAGCGTTTCGATAAACGTTCACCCGTCGATAACACCCTTATTGCCAGTATTGCCGAAGCCAGTCGTGATGACGTGGATCGTGCCGTCAAAGCTGCGCGCAGTGCATTGCACGGCGAATGGGGCGCTCTGACTCAGGATCAGCGCGTTGACCTGCTGTACGGTGTAGCCGATGAAATCACCCGTCGTTTCGATGATTTCGTTGCTGCAGAAATGGAAGATACAGGCCAGCCGGAACATGTGATGAAGCATGTGTTTATTCCCCGTGGCGCGGCCAACTTCAAAGTTTTCGCTGACGTCATTAAAAACGTGGCTGCCGAATCTTTCATGATGGATACCCCGGATGGTCGCGGTGCGCTGAACTATGCCACCTGTTCGCCAAAAGGTGTGATCGGGGTGATTTCGCCATGGAATGCGCCGTTTATGCTGATGACCTGGAAAGTCGGTCCGGCTCTGGCCTGCGGCAACACGGTGGTGGTTAAGCCTTCCGAAGAAACGCCTACCACCACTGCATTGCTTGGCGAAGTGATGAAAGACGCAGGCGTACCCGATGGTGTTTTTAACGTGGTGCAAGGATACGGCGGCGATTCTGCCGGCGCTTTCCTGACCGCTCATCCGGATGTCGATGGCTACACCTTTACCGGCGAGACCCGTACCGGCGAACTGATTATGCAGAACGCCGCCAAAGGCGTGCGCGACATTTCACTGGAACTGGGTGGCAAAAACGCCGGTATCGTCTTTGCCGACTGCGACCTGGACAAAGCGATTGAAGGCACCATGCGCTCAGCCTTTGCCAACTGTGGCCAGGTTTGTCTGGGCACCGAGCGAGTCTATGTCGAGCGCTCAATTTTCGATGAGTTTGTTAGTCGGTTAAAAGCTGAGGCGGAAACACTAGTCATCGGCCCGCCGGATGACGCTACCGCCAATCTCGGCCCGCTGATCAGCCAGAAACAGCGTGACAAGGTGCTGTCTTACTACCAGCAAGCAGTTAACGATGGTGCAACGGTTGTTACCGGTGGCGGCATTCCGGATATGCCTGATGCGTTGAAAAATGGCAGCTGGATCCAGCCGACCATCTGGACCGGTTTAAATAACAACTCTGCCGTTATCAACGAAGAGATTTTTGGCCCCTGCTGTCATATTCAGCCTTTCGATACCGAAGAGGAAGCCATTGAACAGGCCAACCGCTTGCCCTATGGCCTGGCCAGCGCCATCTGGACTGAAAACCTGAGCCGTGCAGCGCGGGTGGCCGGACAGGTAGAAGCCGGCATCGTCTGGGTTAACAGCTGGTTCC
>CAJWLO010000081.1 GCA_913043235.1 uncultured Fidelibacterota bacterium | reverse complement strand
AATTGGAATTTCATTTTTTAATCTACCCATCCTCCCACAAACAAAAAACCCCGGGTGACCGGGGCTTGATATTGTAGAATATGTTATATAATAGTAGCATTTTACCTGACCATTTGGGCTAATATCTTTTTGAGTTTCGGTGTTTTATCAAGACCAAGCTTTAGTCGTGGAACATCTTTGTCATCCAAAATAATAGGAGAACGTTGAAATCGACCTTCATGATTGTAATGGCTTAATCTTATTCCGTAAGTGCCTTTGGCTTCACCATTGGTAAACTTCAACAAATGAGTTGTTTGGTTATGGTAATCGCACCAAATCCGTGCTTCTTATTCAACTATTCCGCTACCCCAATGCAAAGAAAATGTTTTTTGTTTCTAATTCATCGATAAAATAATGAATAATTAAATTTGTTCATTATTGAATATACCCATCACCCCACAAACACAAAACCCCATGAATTTGGGGCTTGATGTAATTGTGGTGGCTTAGTCACATTCACCTTCGCCCATTTTGTGATACCTGAATTTTCAGCTTCACAAGCGTTTGAATATGTTACTCCATCATAGCCACAAACTGGGTCATAAACATCATCACATGGAAAATTTGTTATCTTTGATTCATTAATGTAATCCTCTTTATCATTATCCTCACAAGAAAAGATATAAAACAGAGATAAGTATGAGCCAGAGTCGTTTCAACAAGACAATATTACACTCAGTTTTAGATTGCCATTATGAATCTTAAATAACTAAAAGGAAATGGTATATTCATACCGTCAGTATAATAATCCACTCATATCGGTTTTAAAAATTTTTAATCTGCCATTATCCTTTTTCCCAAAGAATATAATACCACCGTCATGAGCGTTGGATATTCCAAGAGCATAGCCTTCACCTGGCTCATTATAGTTTGCGTTCCAAACCTCTTCGCTTATGCTTGCATTGAAGGCCCAGAGATGTTGACTGCTATTGGAACCATCAGTTTTTGAACCCAATGCAACAATGGTCTGCTTATCAGGCAGTAGAATGAGACCCCAGAGAGCATCATTTCTCCCTGAACTATTGATATAATCTGGTTCATTCCACTCTGATAATACATTACCAGAACCATCCATCTTTATGTACCATGCATTCACAGGCTTCCTTTTTTCGTGCCTTTTCTTCCCTGCAAGCCCGTAGGTCCCATCGCCAAGATCTATAATATCATAGGCAGACTCCCAATAAGCTCCCCCTGTCTTGGTTTCCTCAAGTAACTGACCTTCACTGTCCGTACTGACAAACCAGAGATCAGTGTAGCCATAAAAATCACAGTTATAATCTGAACTTTCATGTTCAAATCTCCCGACCGCTATAAAACCGCCATCTGGTTTTTGTATAACAGAATAGAATTCATCTTCATCACATTCACCCCCGAAACGCTCTATCCAGATCAGAGTACCGTCCACATCATATCTCGCCATAAATGCAGATTTCTCGTTGGTAACCGCAGATGTGGTAAACCAGTTGCCAACCACTATATAATCACCTTCCATTGTTTGTATGATATCTCTTCCATGGTGAGCCCTGTTGCCAGGAAATTTTTGGATCCACTCTGTTGTCCCTAAAGAGTCCACCTTTATAATACGTCCTGTGGCATTGTAACTTGGATGGTTAACCGTGGTAGCGCAGGATATCACATAGCCGCTATCATTCGTTTTATCGACAGCAGTGGCATAGATAACTCCTGTACCATAATTCCCTTGAGGAATAGGAATCTCATCAAAGGTCTTACTCCAGATCTCCTCACCCAATTCATTGAATTTTGTGACCCAGGGTCTTGCTGTCCGCCCGCCCACTGCTACATAGCTGCAATCATCCAGCATCTTTATGTTACTGCTTGAAGCATTCCCCAAACTATCAATGTTATCTATTTCTTTGATAAAGGTTGTTTCTATTCCGCAATTATTTATATCGGTTAAATCATCGGTCATATTATCATCACATGCCCAATGAAAAAACATGACCAAAAAAATTATAGATAAATATTTGCTTTCTGAGTAATAGAATTTCATTTCCAAATCTACCCATCCTCCCAGTAACAAAAAACCCCACGAATGTGGGGCTTGATGATTAATCGTTAATCGCCATATGAAACGGTGTTTCCTTCAGAATCTGTCTTGATTAACCAAACATCAGTAATACCATTTCCGAAAGACCCTGTCTGCCCTGCAATTATATATCCTCCATCTGTGGTCTGTTGAACTGATCGACCGACATCCCATCCACTTCCACCATAGGTTCTATTCCATTCTTCCCGTCCCTGACTATCCGTCTTGATTAACCAGACATCAGAAAAACCATTTCCAAAAGATTCTGTATATCCTGTTATAACAAATCCACCGTCTATCGTTTGTTTAACGGATGTACCAAAATCAATTTGATTTCCACCAAAGATTTGATTCCACTGTTCATTACCTTGATTGTCTGTCTTGATTAATAATACATCCTCATTATCATCATTATCATCAAAACAATTTCTCGTCCCTGTTATAATATATCCACCGTCAGAAGTTTGTTGAAGAGATGAACCATATTCTTCGAAGTATCTAGTAGTACCATATCCATCTATATAAGTTCCTTCTTTACTTCCACTAAAGGTTTTATCCCATTCTTCATTCCCTTGAGAATCTGTTTTGATTAATCTGACATCACCGTTATTCCACCGACCATCACTTTGATAGTTAAAATAAGATTTCCCTGTAAGGATATACCCACCATCTGTGGTTGGTTGACCGGAATAACCTCTATCACCATATTCTCCACCAAAGATACTACTCCATTCTTCATTCCCTTGAGAATCTGTCTTGATTAACCAGAGATCACCCCCATTTCCATAAACCTCCCATGTATATCCTGTTATAACAAATCCACCATCTGTGGTTTGTTGAACTGATCGACCGACATCATCATATCCACCAATCCCTCCGAAAGTATGATTCCATTCTTGTTGTCCCTGACTGTCTATCTTTATTAACCAAACTTCAGTTATATTATCTCCGTTCGAATCTGTAATACCTGCGATAATATATCCACCATCATTAGTCTGTTCTACATAATAACCAGTTTCCTTACTACTTCCACCACCAACTGTTTGATTCCATTCTTCTTGTCCCTGACTATCCGTTTTGATTAACCAAACATCTTGGTTACCTTCACCAAAAGACCGTGTATTTCCTGTAATGATATACCCACCATCCGAGGTTTGTTGAACAGAATAACCACCATCAGTACCACTTCCTCCAAAAGTTTTAGAAAACATAATTGTTGATTCTTCTTCTTCAGTATCTTCTACTTTTTCATCTTCACAAGTAATAAATACAAATAATGATAGAGGAAATAATAGGTATACTTTTTTCATGGTAATACCAAATCTACCCATCCTCCCACAAACAAAAAAACCCCGCATAGAATAAATAAAGCTCCAATCAGGTTATGAGGCCCATCTAACTCCCTCTTATACCTTAACATATTTCATATCACGACGAAAATAAGTCAATTGAATACTGATAATAATTCGTTGTTTTCTTCTTATAAATAAGATTCTTCTAGTCTAAATCGAGATTATTACTAATTATTTGGACTATTTCGATGTAACGATAAATAGTAGAATGATTATATGAACGTGGACCCTTTCTATTGAGTATTCTCTCAAGATTTAAATAATATGCTCTCCAGCTCAGCGTTTTGGAGCGTTTGGAGATAGTCTACCAGATTCCCACAAACAAAAAACCCCGCTACTTGGTGGGGCTTGATATTTTAGAAAGAGTTGAAGGGAATTTGTCAAGGAAAGTGGAATCATCTGCAACCAAACAATAAGTAAATGGAATCAAAATAAGATGAGGAAAACACCTTTTGTAAATCCTAAATCAGAAATAGACCAATCTTTAATATTCACAGTTTCAGTAGAAATAATTTCAACAAGATTATTATTCATGATTAGATATTAGAAGCTTGATCTTCCACGTGCAATGTAGCTTTTTTTTCATGCTGCAGTTCATTTGTGCTTCGCACTTTCATCCTAGCAGCTCCCTTCCAATTTTTCTTTTTTATATTTGAATTTTGCAAACGTATTTTTGCTTTTTCTATCTCAGCTTTATATTGTGGAAGCCACTTCGATTGAGCTACTAACATTTCATCAACCATAGACCATACTTCATCAGGCGAACAAATTGCTCCAACTAGAGAATCATGAAGAACAGCCAACTTTAGTAAATCTACATCACCTTTCAATGCTGCATCGACAGACATACGCTGTACATCAATTGAAGTTCGACAGGCAGAAGCGCAACCAATTGGCAACTCTATCCCTGAAGCCATATGTAAACCAAAACGATCAACAAATCCCGTAGATTCAATGATGCAGTCTTCTGGAAGGTTGCTGATGACTCCATCGTTTTTGGTATTGAAGTGCCCACGGTAGACACGACCAGTTTCCTGAGCCTCAATTATATAACTACAGTGCTCCGTTGACCTTTTATAGTTCTTTAAATCAATCCCTGATTCATTAAGCCATTTTGGGAAGTCTTTCTCAAACCAGTTCCTTTTTTCTGTACATACTCTGAGATATCCTCCGGTTTCCCCATGAATCCATTCTGAGAGATCGATCCATTTATTGATTTCTTCAGGCCGTTTTCGATACCAAGGCAGGTACTCACTCAAGTGACCGTTGCTCTCCGTTGAGAAAACCCCGAAACGTTCAAGTACATCGATTCGAACCTTTTCCTGGTTAGAATATTTCGGATGTTGTCGAAAAGCTTCCAGCAGTTCCTCCTTCTCGATGGTACGCCCACGAATTTTGAGATGGATGTACCAAGTCATGTGATTGATACCACTACAGATGTACTCCAAGTCAGATGGATCATTGACCTTCAACACTTCTGCAATGAGCTTTGCACCACCCTGCACTCCATGACAGAGGCCAATCGTGTTGACCTTACCATAATCCAAGGCCGCCCAAGTGTTCATTGCCATCGGATTGGCATAATTCAAAAAAAGTGCGTCTTCTTCAGCAAAACTTTTGATGTCTTTACAGAAATCAAGGATTGCAGGAATACTTCGTTGGCCATAAAGTATCCCCCCGGCACAGACGGTGTCTCCAACACATTGATCGACCCCGTACTTCAAGGGAATCTCAATATCTTGCCGGAAAGCCTCCAGTCCACCAATTCGAGAGCAGTTGATAACGTACTTCGCCCCATCTAATGCTTCTGATCGCTCGGTGGTGGAGACCAACTTGGCAGGAAACTGATTCGCAGAGATATCCTTTTCAAGAAGCTGATTTACCATCTCCAGGTTTTCCTGCGATATATCTTGCAGAGCAAATACGGTCTCACTTAACTCTGGGACGCAAAGAATATCTCGAACCAATTTCTGTGTGAAACCAACACTTCCGGCACCAATGATTGCAATTCGCATTTTCAATTCCTTACTTAGGTTATGTATACTTTTTTCATGGTGAGACCAAATCTACCCATCCTCCCATGATTTAAAATCACCTTTATCCATCAATCTATTCCCCAAGTCAACCCAATAAATAGTAGTAATGGTAAATATCTACGCATATCCAAATCTACCCATCATCCCACAAACAAAAAACCCCACGAATGTGGGGCTTGATATTTTAGAAAGAGTTGAAGGGAATTTGTCAAGGATTAGGAAATCTCTACCGTATGACTCTTCCCGCGATCCACTCGAATAATGACAAATGATTCCTTATTACCACCAGTCCCTATCTCATGTAAGGCAGAATACTTATATCCATCAACAAACAGCTCTTTAGTATCCCCTTCAAAGCTCGCCTTCCAAAACAGTGGCGGCCCGGATTGATTGGTAAACATTGTTTTATTCTTCCCAGAATGTGCAACTTTAATCTCATTTCCGAAAACCGGTATATTCTCCATGGTCACCCATTCTGTTTGCATGGTCACACCAGAGAGAGTACCGATCAGACGTTCCCTAGCATCGGGTGAAATACCCATCAATCCAGTTGCCATGCTGCCAATAACGGCATAGGATATTTCAGGATATTCACGCCTTTTCAATGCTGGATCTGATATTTCCAGCAAAGTGGTATAGGCTGCATCATTTCGTCCAAACCGATAGAATATTTCTGGTAAATAGGATTTCTCCTCTATATTCACTGCGCCGTTTTCGATAATGTAGTCTAGAGTAAGTTCAGTCTTCTTACCGGCTTCAATGATACCGAAATAGAGCGGTAAGAAATTAGCGATACCGATATAAGATGAAGAAAAACTCCGGTCTTGCCGCATACCGCTATAATAATGGCCGGTATCATTATTCCACCAGGTATTATCGTATAGGTTTTTCAGTTTTTCTGCTCTCCCACTAAACTCATTGGCTTCGCTATTATTGCCTTCCTGTTCCATCACATTAGCATATGTTATATATCCGGCATACTGTGCAGCAACCATATCTCCGGCGACCAGGATATGTTTGTTCCGTTTATCCTCATTATATGAAGCAATACCGCGGGTCTTATATTCGGGCAGATGGTCTACTAAGCCATCCCCATCCTTATCCCAAAAACCAACATAGGAATAAACCGAGTGCAGATAAAAAAATCTTAAAGCAGGATCATCAAGATACATTCGATCTCCGGTCCACAAATATTGACGATAACAGGCATGCATTAGATCAAAATTCGCCGGAAGGTTATACCAGAAATGTGTGTCATCCCGATAATCCCCTTTATAGGGCATGTTGAACCGGTCAATCTCCCAATAGGTACACCAGTCCTTCGCTGCAGAGATGTTCTCTGCAAATCTTCTAAGCATATTCCGGTTACAAAAGCCCAGGCCCAAAACCTGTGCGCCATTACTTTGATGAGCCGTATCGCGCATACAAAATGATTTGCGACCCGGAAGTGTGGCTTCATACCAATCACCAACGGGATCACCAATGTTTACATAGTCTAATGCCTGTTCTTTCGCCCAGTCAAAACTTTCTATAAGATTATTGTCAGAAGATCTCAAGATAACTTTGCTTTGCTGAGAATTTAATTTCATTAATATCTCCCCAAAATTATAAAATTATTCTTACTTCCCGCATCTTAAAAAAACCTTACTCTCTGTTCTTTGATATGCTGCTGTACACTGGTCTGCGTGCCGGAGATGTTGCTTTGTTGACTTACGGGAATATTAACT
>CAJWLO010000080.1 GCA_913043235.1 uncultured Fidelibacterota bacterium | reverse complement strand
ACGTACTCTATTCAATTGTCTTTCAGATAATTCAATAATTTTTTGTAGGGTTAGATCAACAGTCCATGAACCATCTGAGAATGAAACAAGAGTTTTATTTGATGGAATTTCACCGTCAAAATTTGGACTAAATAAGATTTGATAGACATCTGTCAATACATCACCGTAAAAAGTAATATCAAGAGAGAGCACGATACTGTTCGTATAATCTAATAGGTTAAAATGCTTTTTATAATTACTCGCTAATGCAATAAGGTCATCTTTTTCATTCTGAAACATATTTTCTGTTAAGAAACCGTCATATGCTGACGCCACTCTCTGAATGATGCTGTACCCCGATTTAGTCTTCACAGGTTCCGAAATCTCACCATCGTTCAAACCGAAGGCAACAAATTCAAAGGAGGGTTCAGTATCGCCCAGCTTTATCCATCCGATATCGCCACCATTATTTTTCAGTATTGAGTCCTGGAAACAATCTTCCGCCAGATATTTCCAATCCACTCCACGTTCCAAGTTCGATTGAATATGCAATATTCCGCTTTCCGATGTTGAGAATAAGTGCCGAATATGGCATTCAGTATTTTGCCAGGAGAATAGTGTCCGTAGATCCTTTTCTGCTATTTTATATTCCCTGGAAACTTCGGAATCATAGTAGGCATTTAACAATAGTTGGTTAAAAAATTTCTCTTTTTGTTTCACCAAATTCTCATTATTACCAATACTCTCATCTTCAGCATATTTTAGAAACAGTTTTTCATCAATAAGGGAGTTTACAAAAACGTAACGGTTAACCAAATTATCTGATTGCATAGTTTTTGTTAAAAAGGCGGAATATCGTTTCTTAAAGATGTCTATTGATATAGGATCACTGTTAATCTCTATTATCGTATGATTTTTTTTTCCAGAGCATGACAGTATCAGTAAAAAAACCCAAATAAAAAAAATCTGTCTCATATGTCTAACGCCTGAACTCGATCAACCTGAACCCTATGGCTGGAATCTTTATTTTTTCTCCTAACCGTTTTATTTTTCCATCCATGACGTCTTTATACTGATCTACACTTCCTGTTACTTCAGCAATTCGGTCCATGCCAAAAACAATCTCTTCATCCAGGGGATTAATAATCAAGCAGACTGCATCAGTATCATCATATCGAACCAGGACATAGGTGTGCCTGTTTGTCGGAACAAACTGCATGGTTTTCCCTTTATGAATAACTGGCTTATTTTTCCTCCAATTCAACAATAAAGAACAAAAATCCCAGAGATCATTCTCTTCTGGGGTACGTCCTTTTTGAGCGAATGCATTGTGTTTATCTCCAGGCCATCCACCAGGAAAATCTTTTCTTATGTCCGCATCTCCACCTGAAGAGCGGTCACCGTATAAGTTTATCTCAGCACCATAGTATAATTGAGGAACACCTCTTGATACCATCAGCATAGCCAACCCAAGCTTATATTTTCTCATGTCATTACCTACAGTCGTATAAAAACGATTTGTATCATGGTTATCTAAAAAGATGACATTGTTTTCCGGATCGGGATATATCCAGTCACGGGCAAAAGTAAAATATATTTCTCTGATCTTATGCGGCTCAGAATAACTGCCAAAAGCAGTACTAACACTGCTGCTAAACGGGAAATCAATTACAGATGGCAGATAAGATTGATAATTATCCCATGTATCAGATCCGTTTTGCCAATAAGAAACTGATGGTGGGTATTTAGCCCAGATTTCACCCACAATTTTAAAATCTGGAAATTCATGGATTATTTTTTCCGACCAGGCCGCCATATGTTTTTTGAATGCATAAGGATAGGTATCCATCCGTATTCCGTCAATTCCTGCATATTCAATCCACCATATAGTATTCTGAATAAGATATCGACTTAGCAAAGGGTTATGCTGATTAAGATCTGGCATGGCTTCTACAAAAGGAGCGGCAGTAAGATGCTCCAAATCATATTTTGACGCATACGGATCACTGGCCACAACAGTCTCATAGTTTGTTATTGAGAACTTTTCAGGTCTGTTAAACCAATCAGTTTCCGGTGGATCTTGAAACCACCAGTGGTGGTCTCCTACATGATTATGGATAAAATCCATGATTACCTTTATATCGCTTTCATGGGCTTCATCTATCAATTTTTTAAAATCAGCATTGCTGCCAAATCTGCGATCTACCCTGTATAAATCTGTGGCAGCATATCCATGATAAGCTCCGTAGCTTTGACCATCATAATCACCATAGGAGACCGGCATGTCATTTTCAAATACAGGCGTCATCCATATACCAGTTATGCCAAGGTCTTTTAAATAGCTCATCTTCTGCCTGATCCCCTGAAAATCGCCTCCATGACGCTCACCCGGGGAAGATCTGTTTGTGCCACTAAGCATTCCTTCTATATTATCATTAGATACATCACCATTTGAAAATCTGTCCGGCATAAGAAGGTATATCACATCTGAAGCATCAAAACCGTTAGCGTAATTTTTATTTTCGATTGGATTCTGGAATGTATATTTAAATTTATTTTTCTTTTTACCGCTCAGTTTAAATGTATATTCACCGGCAACGATATTTCCATCAAGCCGCATCTCAATAAACAGATAGTTACTATTATCCGTTTTTTTCAAAGATATAATTTGAATGGTTTTTTCTTTTTTATTATACCTGTTGTATACGTTAACCTTTTTTGTTTTACCTATTTCATGTCCGTACACCATGATCTCCAGCTTTCTATCCTTAAAGTGTGTCCACCAGGAAGGAGGCTCAACCCTTTCAACTGACTTTATTTTTGCGTCAATTTCTGCCACTGTAACCAGGTAAAACAAAAAGAAAAATAGGTTAAATCGTGAAACTATATTTCTTTTTAATTTTCTTTTAAAAATAGAAACCATGTTTACCCTACAGTAAGTTTTGTCTCAGTTGAAACGGATCTTCAGATTCAATCCCCTGAAAACGGAAAACAATTGCTTTATACAATTCTTTTAGTCCATGATACATATCAGCACTTCTTTTATCAGGAATAGAGCGAAGACTATTATTGAATTTAATAAATGGACTGGAAATATCGGTTATAGGTACATTTGTCTCATTTTCGTTCTTCCAGACCCATGCAGCATGCAAAGCGGCTCCCATGGCTGCCCCTTCTCCTTTGATGGGAACTGTTTCACAATGAAATATGTCTGCTATAGCCTGGCACCAGGATCGAGACCTGGACAATCCTCCGGTAAGATGAATAACTGTTGGAGACACAGGTAATTTACAAAAGCCGTTATACAGGTTTAATACATGTCCTTCAAGCAAACCGCGCGCAATAGTCTTTTTTTGAAAATCACCAGTCCCAAACCCAAAATAAATAGGCGTTGCCATGGGTATATCGGGTGTTCTCTCACCGTTAAACCAGGGGACCATTACTTTGCCGTTATTTCCAGGTACGGTTAGAGATATAATCTCATCAAACTGGTCATGCGTTATGGAATTCTCTCTTATAAAATTATCATAGCCACTTGCCATGTTTGATACACATAGGAGCGGTAAATAGTTACCGGTACTATCACAAAAACAAGCTATCTCACCCGATGGATCAACATAGGGTTCTTCCATGATTGTATAGGCCGTCCCACTTGTTCCCAAGCTTATTGTTACGATACCAGGAACGGTATTTCCGGTTCCGATTGCACCATACATGTTATCACCTGAACCAGCATCTACCATGCAGTCAGAAGAAAAACCGAAGAGTTCTACAAACTCTCCGGAGATTTTTCCTATGGAACGGTTTGAAGGTGTTACAGGTGGAAGTTTTTTTCTTAGATCTGGCGCAATTGACATCAATAATCTTTTAGACCAGGATGATGTCACAGGATTCCACAGCGCCATACCGGATGTATCGCCAGGTTCCATAGCGATAATTCCTCCAGTAAGATACCAGTTGATATAATTATGGACCAAAAATAATGTTTCAGTTTTTCGATAATTATCCGGATAATTGCGAAATAAATGAAGGATTTTCGGTGCCGTATATCCTGTTCGCTGAGTATTGGATACTTCATCAATCATTTCCTTCCTGCCGCCTATTTTTTCTGTAAGCCATTCACACTCATCCGTGGTAGAAAAATCATTCCACAGTTTACTCAAAGGATGGGCCAGATTCCCATTTCTGTCCAGTGCCACCAACCCATGTTGCTGCCCAGATACAGAGATCTCTTTAATGTGGGAAAGAGGAAACTTTTGATCAAAGGCTTTTTTGAATAAATGTTCAACAGCAGTTATCCACATGATCGGATCAGATTCAGATGCCCCGTCTTCATCTTTCGTTATCACACCATTCAGGGTACCAAATTCAGGCAGGTCATTATCGTAATTTAATGTGTCTGTATATTCGATCGATTCTGATAACAAATCAATAACGACAAATTTTGCCCCCTGCGTGGAAATATCAAGACCTGCAAATAATTGATTCATATGGATACAAAAATTAAAAAATCACCATCTTCGATGATATTTTTATCGCTATAACGACCATGTATATTATGATATTCCATTCAGATACATCCCTGGTCAATGATAAAAAAAAGAGGCTTTCAAAAAGAAAGCCTCTTTTTTTAAATGAAGTTTTTTCTTACTTCAAAAGAGTCATTTTTTTCGTCTGACGAAATGAATCACCCGCTCTGAATTCATAGATATAAACACCGCTGGGAACAGGGGAATTATTGAAATTCCTGCCATTCCACTGGATCGTGTAGCGACCAGCAGAAAGAGCTTTCTTGCTATATGAATAAACTTCAGCGCCGATCAGGGAGTAAACCTTAAAGCTGATATCTGAAGCCTGCGGCAAGGAAAATTCCATTTTCGTCGTCGGATTAAACGGGTTCGGATAATTATCGCTAATGAAATATTCAACTGGTACAGTATTCTGCATTTCATCATTAGAAGCAAATACAATACAGATAGCACTTGAGTCCCATGGTTCTATCACTACAAGATCCTCTGTTTCTGCAAACGGACCATCCGTTGGGAACGAGAATTGATCTGGCCAAGCACATCCATCACCGGCATCTTGATGAATATAACGAATCCTTGGAACTCCGCCAAGGCCTCCACCCTCTTCATTTACTTCCGCACCTGTAGAAGCATCCAAGTATCCCCACTTATAGTAAATAAACCAGTTCTGGGGTCCTACTATATCAAAGGTCATTGAATAGGTTCCATCGTCATTCATGGTTGGCCCGTCAGGATTATGGGAAGTCGTATAGTGATTCAGATCCATTCCATTTGACCAGCCCTGAACGAAGTTGAGCCATTTATCATGGGTTCTGATATACAGGCTGTCTTCTGCACCGTTAAAATCGGCATGGGTCGACATGTCTATGGTAAACTCAAGGTCCATGCTGTGCCCGTCAGGGATCACATGGCCTGGATATATTTCATAATATGCCTTCAATTCGAGTGCAAGGGGAGTACCATCATCTGAGAGACCTCCTAGGTTAAATTTAAAATTTCCTTGTTCTCTGGGAGATGTTCCCCATCCGATATAATCAACCGGTGCAAGGGTACTATCACCACTTTCCATTCCGTAGCGTGCTGAGATCGAATCAAGCGACACCTCGCTCAGATGCATATAGTATGAAAATTCATGATTCGTATTTGGCTGAGCCGTTACATTAATTGCATGACTGAAAATGTTTGTACCTGGAGTCCTCGTCATGGTACACTCTGTACAATCACCCCAATCATTAAAACTTCCCCGTACCTGCATTTCATCTCTTGCGACATTAAAGACACGGTACCCGTCGGACCCTTCTTCATCCAGCCATTCTGTCATATCCACCTGAAACAATATACTCCGCGTAATATCCTGAAAAAGTCTTTTAGGGATAACATAGTCTGTCTCACCATGCAGAGTAACCAGATCAGCATCTAAAGTATATGTGGGGTTACCGCCATGCGATGGATCAATAAGCCATTCACCACTGCTTGAACCATCCCAATTGACCGCACCCCATCCAAAAGTACCGGCTGCAACACTATCTATTGTAACGGACCAGATGGAGTCTCCTGCAACTGCATCACCATCAGTGCCCAAATCATTCATCGGAGTCAGTCTATTATCCCACCATGGAGCACCTTTCCACCTTATGTCACCATTCACATAGTCTCCATTGCTATCATGAACAGTAAATATTACTGTTCCAGCACTCACGGCACTGTCCGGAGCTATGGAAAAATTGGTTTGTCCGCTCACGGTGGTCCCCGAAACGGTTACTTCTGCATTAGGAAAACCTGCCAAAAGCCACTGGCCCCATGTGGTTCCATCATCTTCGATGGCTCCCCACTCATAGGTTCCATCTGTCAAAATTGGATGTTGACCTGTCCAGATATGGTCGCCTGCTACTGAATCACCGTTTGTTCCGTCATCAAAACCGTTAAAAAGCGCCCAGCCAGATAATACTCCTTTGAACTTTACATCTTCCAGCATCCAGCTTCCGTCATTAATTGTTAAACTAACCAGCGGTGATGTGGAAGGGTCATAGGCTCCAAAATATTTTTCAGTAACTGCTGTCTTGGGATTTTCTTCTGCGGTATCCCACGCCAAATCACTGTTTGTATGGCTAGTCCAGTATTTTAGCTTGTAGTTTCCTTCTACATTGTCCAGGGTATAGTTTACAGTAACGTGGAAGGTATCAGGATCATCTGCAGTAGATGCTGATGTAGTATCCTGATCGCTTACATATACCTGCCAGTGCATGAGAGTATCGGCAGGGCTGGCAGCCTGCAGGGAATCTTCCCAGCCTGTATCAATCCCTCCCGGATTATCATCAGCTTCATCAGCAGCATTACCAAGATATGTAAATACCCCCGTACCATGTTCAGGAGATATGTATGTTATACTATCTATTGTCCAACCAACTGGTTTGTGAACGGCAAAAAGCATAGCCCGGTCATCCGTAGCATCAATGCCGCCGTCTTTTCTAAATATAACTTCAGTGGTACCTGAAAATGATGTTCCAACTGCACCATGATTAGGGTGTCTTCTATCAACGCTAATTTCAAGACATCCCGATACAATAAGAACAATAATAGTGAATACAGGAATTAATATATCCTTTAATCTCATAATATGATTCTCCTTTATCAGATTATTATTAAATTTCCGTTTTTTAGGTAATCTTTATTTACAAACCAATTAATACAATTCAAAAATGAATTAATAAAATTTTACAAGTAGTGCTAGTTTAAATGAAATATATTTTTTAATCAAGTCAGAATAATTATAATCCAATTATTATCTTAGTAGATTTTAAAGATCATCATAACAATTTTTAG
>CAJWLO010000079.1 GCA_913043235.1 uncultured Fidelibacterota bacterium | reverse complement strand
CTGAAGACAGTTGAAGCTCCTGACAGATAATTCCATCTCATCAATTGTCGAGTTCAATAATTTTCTGAGCATTATGGTTTCTTCCGAAACACCGTCAGAAATTTCCAATACTGATGGATTTGCAATGGCTTCCACGAATTTCAAATGTTCACGAAGATAAGTAGCAGAATAGCTGGCTGCATCTTTAGCTGTGATCGATCCATCTGTTTCTATTTCCATTGAAAGAATTTCAATTGGTTCTTTTGCTCCTGGAACAGGTTGCACATTAAATGATGCATTTGTAACTGGATTGTATATACTATCAATAGATAAGGTTCCAACGGTCAGATTTGGAAGATCATTCTCTTCTGAAGGCACATAACCCTTTCCAATACCAATCCGCAATTCCAATTCTATTTTCCCCTTTGCATTGATTTCACTAATATATTGATCAGGATTCAAAATCTCAAATTGATCACTTGCTTTTTGGATATCACTCGCAGTGAATATATGTTTACCTTTAAGGCTGATATTCACTTTATCAGGATTATTGTCCATAAGCTTAAAACGCACACTTTTCAGGTTCATAATAATATCAGCAACATCTTCCTTTACACCTGTCAATGTTGAAAATTCATGCTGGACACCATCAATCTTCACATGGGTTATCGCTGCTCCAGGAATACTGGTTAATAATACGCGGCGCAATGCATTACCAATAGTTACACCAAATCCTCGTTCTAAAGGCTGGACAGTGAATGTACCCTTATTCTTGGACTTGGATGTTGATTTGAACTCAATTGTTAGTTCTAAAGATTTACTTGCCATTTAAGATGTTTCCTAACTTGATTATTTAGAGAATAATTCTACAACCAACTGTTCGTTAACAGTAAGGTTCATTTCATCCCGATCTGGAATAGACACAAAAGTTCCGCGCATTTTTGCCTTATCCAGTTCCAGCCAGGATAATTCAATATCGCCTTTGATTCGGCGCATGGAATCTAGAATGTTGTCATTTTTCTTGCTTTTATCCCGGACTTCGATCACTTCACCAGGTTTCAACACAAAAGATGGAATATTCACTACATTGTTATTGACCATAATATGTTTGTGACTTACCATTTGTCTTGCTGCAGGCCGTGTAGGTGCAAAACCAAGACGATAGACTACATTATCTAAGCGTCGTTCAAGCAGCTGAAGCATATTTGTGCCCGTTTCTCCTTTCATCCGATCGGCTTTTTTGAAGGTCAGGCGGAATTGTTTTTCCAGAAGTCCGTACATGAATTTAATTTTTTGTTTTTCTTGAAGCTGAAGTCCATAATTTGAAAGTTTTGCACGACGACTCTGGCCGTGTTGACCAGGTTTATAAGGCTTTCTATTTAGTAAACGATCATATTTTGGATTGTCAAAAATATTCTCTCCAAATTTTCTAACCAATTTACCTTTAGGTGTATTATTTTTTGCCATGGTTCAACCTTATACTCGTCTCCGTTTTGGTGGTCTGCAACCATTATGCGGTAATGGTGTCACATCAGTAATACTGGTGATCTGCAGACCGGCGACCGCCAAAGCTCTTATAGCAGCCTCACGGCCAGATCCAGGGCCTTTTACACGAACTTCCACACTGTTCATTCCCATACCCATGGCTGATTGCGCAGCCTTTTCACCAGCCATGGTAGCTGCATAGGCAGTACTTTTCCTTGACCCTTTAAATCCAGATGTACCTGCTTTTTCCCAGACCAATACATTCCCGTAGGTATCAGTCAAGGTTACATGAGTATTATTAAATGTAGATTTAATATGCGCAATCCCATGGGGATCGGCAGTTCTTTTCTTCTTCTTTTTTTCAGCCAAATTTTCCTCTTCTAATTGATGGTTATGCAGTTATGGCTTTTTTTCCCAGACCAATAGTGCGTTTTTTCCCTTTTCTAGTTCGGGCATTAGTCTTGGTTCGCTGGCCATTCGTGGGGAGGCCCCTGCGGTGACGCAAGCCTCGGTAAGTACCCAAATCTTTCAGCCGTTTAATATTCATAGCAGTTTGAGACCGCAGTTCACCTTCGACCATAATTCCCAAATTTGCGATAGCATCCCTCAGTGCAACAACCTGTTTTTCAGTCAGGTCCTGAACACGGCTATTCATGTCTACTTTTGCTTCTACGCATAACCGCATGGCTGTTGTTGTACCAATACCATGGATATATCTAAGTGCATATGGAACTTTTTTATTTCGGGGTATATCCACACCTACGATACGTGCCATAAATTACTCCTAACCTTGTCTCTGCTTGTGCTTCGGGTTCTCACAGATCACAAGAACAACTCCCTTGCGTTTGATAACCTTACATTTTTCACAAATTTTCTTTACTGATGGACGAACTTTCATGATGTTTTATTTTTGCCTGTAAACTATTCTTCCTCGGTTAAGATCATAAGGAGATATCTCTAATGTGACCACATCGCCTGGCAGAATTTTGATAAAATGCATTCTCATTTTTCCACTGACATGAGCAAGAACCTCATGGGCTTCTTCTCCGATCTCAACTTCCACACGAAACATGGCATTTGGCAGTGTTTCCTTAATAATTCCATCAATAGTAATTGGTTGTTCTTTAGCCATTAGATCCAACGCTTAAAATCTGTGCGGCATTTTCTGTAATTGCAATGGTGTGTTCGTAATGGGCCGAAGCTTTTCCGTCTCGGGTCATGATAGTCCAGCCATCCTTGGCAGTATAAACTTCCTTTGCACCAGCATTGATCATTGGTTCAATTGCAATGCACATACCCGGATATAATAGATGACCTTGTTTTTCCTGTCCAAAATTTGGGATTTGCGGTTCCTCATGTAATTCAGTTCCAATCCCATGACCAACCAACTCCCGGACCACTGAAAAACCATTACTTTCTGCGTAAGATTGTACTGCATAACCAATATCCCCTACATGATTACCAGGAACAGCCTGTTCAATAGCTCTATTTAAAGATTCAGATGTTACTGCCATCAATTTTTCTTTTTCAGCATTTACTTCACCAACAGCAAAAGTTCGGGCATGATCACCATAATAGCCATTGAGTTCCGCACCGCAGTCTATTCCTACAATTTGCCCATTTTCCAGAATTTTATTTCCAGGGATTCCATGAACCACGGCATCATCTATTGATACACATAATGTGGCAGGGTAACCCATATAACCTTTGAATGCTGGTCGTGCACCTCTAGATCGTATAAATTCTTCTGCTATTCGATCTAATTCCGAGACAGGGGTGTCTGGAGCTATATATTCTTCCAGCATGATTAGTGTATCAGCAACGATTTGACAGCTTTTTGAAATCTTTTCTATTTCACGCTGTGTACGGGTATGCACCATTATAATCTTCTCCGTCCGCGAATCCGTCCTTGGCTTAAAAAACCATCGTAGTGTCTCATTAGTAAATGGGATTCAATCTGCTGAAGGGTATCAAGTGCAACACCGACAATAATCAGCAGACTTGTTCCTCCAAAGAAGGATGCCAAATCATAATTGATATTCATGGACTGCATCAGTATATAGGGAAATATTGCAACAAATGCTAAAGCAATTGACCCTGGCAGTGTAACACGCGTAAGAATATTATCAATAAACTCAGCTGTTTTTTTCCCTGGACGAACCCCTGGGATAAAACCACCCTGCTGTTTCATGTTGGATGATACCTGTATAGGATCAAAAGCGATGGCAGTGTAAAAATAGGTAAAGAAAATGATCATTAATCCAAATACTATCCAGTAAAATGGATGATCAAAAGAAAACCAAGTCATCAGGTTTTGAGCAAAATTACTATCCCCAAGAAAAGTGGAAACCGTACTGGGTATAAACATGATCGATTGCGCAAATATGATCGGCATGACACCTGCAGTATTCACTTTCATGGGGATATGTGTATTCTGCCCGCCATACACTTTTCTACCAACCACACGTTTAGCATACTGGACCGGGATCTTCCGTGTTCCTTGAGTAAGAAGTACTACAAAACAGATAATGATAAACATAATACCAATAAGTACAAATTCAGATAAGAGTCCTCGGACGCCTTCTTGGACCAGAGTAATCTCACTGAGAAGTACGTTGGGGAACGCAGAAATAATCCCTACCATGATGATCAGGGAAATTCCATTACCTATACCACGTTCAGTTATTCGTTCGCCAAGCCACATGAGAAATAATGTACCCGTAACCATGCTGATAATTCCGGTAAATGTAAAAAGGAGCCCCGGATTTAATACAACGATATTCTCGCTTGAATTCAGACTTGGTAAAAATACAGCTACAACTCCATAAGACTGCATGGATGCAAGCAACACCGTACCATAGCGCGTTATCTGTGTGATCTTTTTACGTCCCGCCTCGCCTTCTTTCTGCAATCTTTGGAAATATGGGATTACCGAACCCATGAGTTGAATTATAATTGACGAGGAGATATAGGGCATTATACCAAGCGAAAACAAAGCTGCTTGACTAAATGCTCCACCCACGAAAGTATTGAATAATCCAAACAAAGAATTTTCCAGACTGGTAAAGGCACCGGCCAATGCTTCTCCATTCACACCAGGTATCGGAATATGAGCACCAACGCGAACAACAATCAATAAGGACAAAGTAAAAATTATCCTACTACGTAGTTCAGGAATAACAAAAATACTCTGAATTTTATTGATCATTGTATTATGGCTGTACCACCCGCTTTTTCAATTTTTTCTTTTGCAGAAGTGCTGAATGCGCTAGCAGTGATTTCAAGATTCTCTTTAAGTTCTCCATCACCAAGAATTTTTATCGGTTTAAAAGCCGAACGTACCAGACCTTTTTCAAACATGATCTGGGCATCAATTTTTTTCACACCCAAGTTACCTAAGGATTTTAGATTTATAATCTGAAATTCCTTTTTAAATATATTGGTAAATCCTCGTCGAGGCAATCTTCGAGCCAGTGGCATTTGGCCACCTTCAAACCAAGTTCGACGCTTGAAGCCGCTACGCTGACCTGCTCCTTTGTCGCCACGACCAGCAGATTTACCTAAACCAGAACCATGACCACGACCAACTCGCTTTCGGTTCTTTATAGATCCTGGAACAGGTTTTAAGGAGTTTAATTTCATGCTTCTTCTACTTTCAATAGATAAGATATCACATTGATCATACCTCGAATTCCTGGAGAATCATTTTTTTCAACGGTTTGATACATTCTTGTTAAACCCAAGGCCTTCAGGGTTGCTTTTGCTTTGGGTTTATACCCAATAGCACTCTTAATTTGGGTTAATTTTAATGTTTTTGCTTTTTTTGCCATTAATTGAATACCTCACCAATAGTAATACCACGTTTGTTGGCTATCGCTACAGCATCTTTCATAGTAACCAAGGCGTTAACTGTGGCATGTACAAGGTTCATCGTATTCTTCGAACCTGTTCGTTTTGTAAGAATATTATAAATACCAACTTGTTCCATAACAGCACGAACCGGTGAACTTGCAATGATTCCAGTTCCTGGGGATGCTGGCTTCAGCATGATTCTACTAGCACCATGTTTACCTATAATTTTATGGGGAATGGTCCCATTTACCAATGATACTTTCACAATATTTTGTTTCGCTGCATCTTTACCCTTTTGAATCGCTGAAATCACTTCGTTTGCTTTTCCAAGACCCACACCAATATGGCCTTTTCCATCTCCAACCACTACAAGTGCAGAGAACCTGAACCTTTTTCCACGAGAGGTCACTTTTGCGGTGCGGTTGACTTTAACCACTGCTTCTTCTTGCAAATCTAGTTCAGCTGGATTAATAATTGCCAAATCAATCTCCTAACTTAAAATTCCAAGCCACCTTTTCGCGCCGCATCTGCAAATGCTTTAACACGGCCATGGTAGGGATATCCATTTCGATCAAGCACAACTCGAGCTACTTTTGCTTTTTTGGCTTTTTGGGCTATCGTTTTTCCAACAAGTCTACTGACTTCTGTTTTGTTTACTGTTTTTTTCAAAGCAGCTTGTAATTCTTTATCCTTTGATGAAACTGCCACGAGTGTTTTCCCTTCGTGATCATTAATGATCTGGGCCATAAAATTTTTCAGACTACGTGAAATCACAAGTCTGGGACGATTTGGGTGTAGCCTTGATGTCTTTTTACTACGGTTTTGTCTTCGTTCATTTCGTCGGAGTACGGAACGATGTGTGGTCATTATCCTATGCCTCCAACTGTTTTACCTTGCTTTGTGCGTACATATTCATCCCGATAACGAATGCCTTTACCTTTATAGGGTTCAGGTTTTCTAAATGACCTTATCTTTGCCGCAACAGCTCCAACTAACTGTTTATCGATTCCTGCCACAGTTAAAATATTTCGGTCGATATTAATAGTAATCCCTGAGGGTAGATCAAAATATATATCATGAGAAAAGCCAAGCTGAAGTTTCAAACAGCTAGCTTGAATAGTTGCCTGATACCCAACACCAATGATTTCAAGTTCCTTAACAAAACCTTCCGACACACCCACAATCAAATTATTGATCATCTGTCTAGTAGTCCCATGAAGAGCACGATGCTCACGAATATCAGATGGCCTTTCAACATTGACAAACTCATCAGTTGTAACTACACTCATATCTTTGTGGACAGTGTATTCCTGGCTTCCTTTAGGTCCTGAAACAGAAATGACCTGGCCATTCATATTAACAGTTACTTCCTTTGGGATTGGGACCGGATTTTTACCAACTCTAGACATGGCAGTTAAAATACCTCGCACAAAATTTCACCGCCTACTTTCAGCTTTTGTGCTGTTTTATTCGAGATTACACCCATTGATGTAGATAGAATTGAAATTCCCAAGCCATCTAGAACCCTAGGTATATCTCCTGAGCCTACATAAACCCTTAAGCCTGGGCGGCTAACCCGATTTATGTTTCCAATCACTGGCTTATCTTGGTAATCATATTTCAAAAATACTCGAATAGATTCTTTATTGTTTTTATCTGAAATAAAAAAGAAATCATCAATATAGTTCTCTTCTTTTAGCACAAGGGAAATTCTCTTTTTTGTTTTACTACTGGGTACATCTATCCACCGTTTCTTTGCAGAAAGTCCATTACGTATTCGGGTTAGAAAATCAGCGATAGGATCAGTCATTGACATTTTATTTATTCCTTACCAACTTGCTTTGGTTACACCAGGAATTTCACCCTTAAGCGCTAGCTCTCTGAAACAGATACGGCACAGGCCAAATCGCCTCAGATATCCATGTGGACGGCCACATTTGAAACAGCGGTTCTTTTCCCGGGTTGAAAACTTTGCTTTGGATTTTGCTTTATGAATTTTAGATTTTTTTGCCATTAAGCCGCCTCTTCCATTTCCTGTTTAGTTGGTTTTTCTCGCAATGGTAAACCTAGACCTTTTAACAACCAGTAGGATTCTTCATCGGTATTCGCCGTCGTAACAATAGTAACATTCAAGCCTCGAATGGATTCAATATTATCGTAATTGATTTCTGTAAAAATGATTTGCTCTTGTATCCCAAAATTATAATTTCCACGACCATCAAATGCTTTAAAAGATAATCCTCTAAAATCCCTAGTTCTCGGTAAGGCTACCGCAATAAGCCTATCAAGGAATTCAAACATTTGATTAGCTCTCAATGTTACTTTGCACCCTACTGGCCATCCTCTTCTTATTTTAAAATTTGAAATATCTTTTTTAGCCAATGTAGTTATTGGTTTCTGACCAGTGATCTGGGATAATTCTGTGATTGCACTCTCCAAAATCTTGTTATTAGTTTTCCCTTCACCAATACCCATATTGACTGAAATGGATAATAGCTTTGGGACTTCCATAATATTGGTGTATTTAAACCGGTTTTTTAGATCAGGGATGACAGATTCTTTATAAAGGTTCTGAAGCCGCGGCTCGTAGAGCTTCTTAGTCGTTTTCTTCTTATTTACAGATATTTTTTTCACAGGTGGTTTTTTTGTTGTTTTTTTCTCAGCCATTTTTATAATGTAATCTCCTCACCGGTTTTTTTTGAAACCCTAACTTTAGATCCATCATCGATGATTTTATACCCAATACGCGTTATCTGACCTCCGTGCAACATCATCACATTCGAGATATGTATGGCAGCTTCTTTTTCAACCATACCGCCAGAAGGATTATTCTGGCTCGGACGAGTAGCTTTTTTCATAAAATTAACACCTTCGATAATAACGCGATTTTTATCGGGAAAAACACGTAGGACTTTCCCTTCCATGCCTTTATGGTTGCCACTAATAACACGAACAATCATTTCTTTTTTGATACGCATCTTATATCACCTCCGGTGCCATGGATATAATGCGCATATATCCGCCTTCTCGTAGTTCTCGAGCAACAGGACCAAAAATACGCGTGCCACGAGGT
>CAJWLO010000078.1 GCA_913043235.1 uncultured Fidelibacterota bacterium | reverse complement strand
CATATACAAAAAATGATATAATTAACTTTTGTGTTTTAATGGTTTTAGGATTAGTAATACATGCTCCTCTAGTATATGATATCGGAAAAAACACCTTAGCCAACCTCCCAAATAATTCTGAATACATTTTGATGATTTCTAACTGGATTCATTTTTGGCGCATGCCTGTATTCTTCATTCTTGCAGGATTTTTTTGCCAGATGGTTCTCACTAAAAAAAATTTGCACTATTTTTTAAGCGATAGATTTATAAGAATTTTTCTAGCCCTGATTATATTTTGTCTGATACAAAATATATTGTTCAGCTCATACATATTTGCACTTAGTCATTTTTGGTTTTTATACTATCTTTTTATAATTAGTGTGATTTATACTTTTCTTTTCAAACTAAGAAATATTAAATATTTTAACACGTGGTTATACCCTTTATTCATAGTTAAATAATAGCACCATACGACCCCAAAAAAAAAGGGCATGGAATACATACCCTTTTTTTGATATTCGATAAAATTACTTATCTCCAAAGGCCTTTTTGAAAAAACCTTTTTTCTTCTTTTTACCTTTTCCGCCTTTTTTACCTTTCTTCTTCTTTTTCTTCTTCTTTTTCTTCTTTACATCAGCACTCGCAATCTGTTCACCATCGCTACAGTCTGCTATAGCCAAACAAGCAGTCTTTTCAGTTTGATCCACAGGTGTTTCTGCTGGAGCTACGGCAATAATGCCTATCATTACTAATGTAGAGACAAGAAGTCTATAGAAACGTCTCATTTTCTACTCCTATTTGTATTTATTTTGGTTAACCATGGTATTCAGTATATACTGAAACACCGTGTATAATCTATTCCGACAATTATCCCATTGTCAAGATATTATAACTACATGTGACAGTAATCACACTGTAATAAAAAAAATATATTCGAATTAATGCTTTTTTTTTTAATATTCGCATCGTTTTTTTGGGAACTTTTTAAATAGTTTATCATATTTTAGAGCGACATAAAAGGAGATATATAGTTGATCAGAATAGAAAATCTATCTAAAAATTATGGTCAAGTTAAGGCAGTTAAATCTATTTCATTTGAATTAATGGATGGTGAGATTGTTGGTTTTTTGGGCGCAAATGGCGCTGGTAAAAGCACCACACTTAAAATGATTACGGGATACATCTCCCCCACATCTGGGAATGTCCATGTAGATGGAATGAATATTATTGATGATCATATTGAAATTCAAAAGCAAATTGGATACCTGCCTGAATTAAATCCACTCTATGCAGAAATGAAAGTATATGATTACTTACAATTTCATGCAACAACAAGAGGTATAAAAGGTAACGATTTTAAGGATGCACTAACCAAAGTAGTAAAAGATTGTGGTTTGCATGGTATCGTGCACCGTACGATTGGCAATTGTTCTAAAGGATATAAACAAAGGTTAGGCCTGGCTGCGTCAATGATACATAACCCCAAAATCCTGATCTTAGATGAACCTGTTTCTGGTTTAGACCCCAACCAAATAGTTGAAATACGGCAGCTAATTAAAAAAGTTGGTAAGGAAAAACTAGTTCTCATGTCTTCGCATATACTACAAGAAATCCAAGCCACAGTTGACAGGATCATTATTATAAATAGTGGTGAAATAGTTGCAGATGGTACAAGTGACGAATTAATTGCAGACTCCCAAGGCCTTACACATTTACGATTAGAAATTGATGGTGGGGATGAAAATATAATTCAAGAAATGAAGGCTACTATACCTGGTATTAATATTCAATCCATTACCAAGAAAGATAAATTAACTGAAATTATGATTGAATATCCAAACACCTCTGACCCTAGGAAAGATATTTTTCAATATGCTGTTAACCAAAGCTGGACAATACTTGAAATGAGCGCATCAAAAAGAGACCTGGAATCTATATTTAGAAATTTAACCCAAGGTAGTGGAGCACTAGATGCATAGCATATTAGTTATATTGAAAAAAGAACTGCATTCATTTTTTGCTAGTCCGATGGCTTATATATTCCTTGTAGTCTTTGCGATTGTAAACGGATATTTCTTTACTAATACATTTTTTCTATATGATCAATCAGACATGCGTGCTTTGTTTAGTATTGTTCCACTTGTATTTCTATTTTTTATCCCAGCTGTATCCATGGGGCTAATATCAAGGGAAAAAAGTCTGGGTACCATTGAAATTATATCTACGCTCCCTGTCCGTGATTTTGACATCGTTTTAGGAAAATATCTAGCTGCCCTTACTCTTATTCTAGTCGCTTTGCTTACGACTATTATTCATTACATTACACTTACATTTGTTGGCACAAACATTGACCACGGGGCAGTATTCTCAGGATATCTAGGACTGGCACTAATGGGTGGAGTGTATGCTGCTATCGGTATCTTTTCTAGCAGTTTAACAGATAATCAAGTAATCGCCTTTATTATTGGGATTGCCATTGTTCTGATATTCTTCCTAATGGATCAATTGCTGGTTTTTGTACCTTCATCTATGGCGGGAATTGTACAATACCTGAGTACTGGTTTTCATTTATCTAATATTTCAAGAGGTGTTATAGATACTCGAAACCTGATCTACTTTCTTTCCATGATAAGCTTTTTCCTTTTTCTAACTATCCGAATATTTCAATCACGTAAATGGAGTTAAACCTAAGTGAGTTTCAATAAAAATAATAACTACATGCATATAGGAATATTTCTGGTAGGGTTAATATTATTAAACCTGATCGCTCGCGACAATTTCCGTCGACTGGATTTAACTGATAATAAAATGTATTCCCTTTCCAATTCTAGTAAGAATGTGATTTCTCAGGTAGATGATCTACTCACTATGAAAGTATATTTCTCAAGTGATCTACCTAATGAGTTGGGTAATACTAAACGATTTTTGCAGGATATACTTGAGGAATTTTCCGCATATTCTAAAGGGAAAATTCGTTTTTTCTTTGAAGATCCTCAGGAAGATGAGACCATGGAGGAGCAGGCACAAAAAGATGGAATTCAGCCTGTACAAATGCAGGTGATTGAGAATGATAAGGTAGAAATTAAAAAAGTCTATCTAGGGATGGTCATGCTCTATGAAAATAAAAAAGATAACATTCCTGTAATACAGTCCACTGCAGGCTTGGAATATTTGATTACCACCAAAATAAAATCGCTTATTGATGTGGATAAAAAAGTAATTGGTATTGTTAATCTACAGCCAGAATCAGAATTAAAAACCGATAATATACGGACTCAGTTAAGCCAACATTATCTAGTAAGATCGATTGATCTATCAAAAAGTACTACAGATGATATAGATGTTCTACTGGTTTCTGGAACAACCGACACACTTGATACCTTAATCAGAAAAAATATGGAATCTTTTCTAGATAATGGTAAAATGCTATTTCTAGCTCAGGCTGGTATCTCAGCTGATATACAACAGCAACGTGCCACTGTTATAAATTCTGATATTTTCGATTTTATATCTCAATACGGGCTACAAATCAAAAAGAATTTGGTATTAGATGATAAATGCCAAAATGTGAATGTCCAAGAAAGAAGAGGAATTTTTCTAATGAATCGGGCCATGAAATATCCTTTCTTTCCCAATATAACAAATTTCAATAAAAGTGAATTCCTAGTTTCTGATTTAGAACAAGTCACACCCTTTTACGCCAGCGAAATTATATTGGATACCGCAGAAATTGATTTAGTAGCAGGGACAACTCAACTTTTCCGAACATCAAACAAAAGTGGCACTATGGAAAATAATTTCATTTTAAGTCCAGATCCACAGCAAAATCCATTCATCAAATTATTAAATCAAAAAGGTAAAATAGTTGCAGCATCATCAAAACTAATTAACGGTGGTGAAATCATACTCGTTTCGGATACGAAATTTCTTTCCGATGAAGCAGGTATGTCAGTACCAGATAACCAAACATTTATATTAAACACTGCTGATTATCTATCTGGGGAAAAAGAATTGATTTCCTTGCGTTCTAGAGAGATCACCAACAGACCATTAGAAGAACTTGAAGATAGTACCCGTAAACGATGGAAATGGGCCAATATGCTTCTGCCTACCTTATTAGTAATTATTTTTGGATTTCTAAAGATGAAACAAGAAAAATCCAAGGCATATATGCTGGAACAGATATATGACTAGATCTACACAATTTGCGCTTTTTGCTTTTGGTATTCTTATTATTTTGTTTTTTATAAACCGTCGTGCACAAGCTAATCTTACAGTTGAAGGAACTAGAATATTTTCTGGGAATAATGATGAAGTGTTCCGTTTTCTAATTATTGATGGTACTGATTCATTAGAATTAACTAGAAATGACTCTACCTGGACAATTTCTCAAGCAGATACACTAATTATAAAGAATAACCAAATCGAAAAATTATTTGACCGTGTCTTAAAGGTAAAGAAAGAAGTTATTGTATCGAAAAATCCTGAAAAATGGTCAACATTTGGTGTTACGGATTCCTTGGGGAAGCGTTTTTCTTTTTACAATAAAGATGATATAATTATTGGTAGTTATATATTTGGAAATGAAGGCCAAGACTACCAGCATAATTATATTAGGGATGAAAATCAAAATGATGTATTTCGCACTAACGATAATATATATTTCTTATTAAACTCTAGCACAACTCACTGGGGGAAAAGCCCACCTAAGCCTGAAATAGATAGGGAAAATATTGATACCACTTCTGCTAGTTAACCCTCCTACCCCCTCTATTCAACCGGCGATGTGGTTTAAGAAAAGCCTCGTTTAAACGAGGCTTTTCTTATTTTTATTTTTTCGAATGAAAAGTAGTAATAAACAGGTACTTGTGGTCGGTGATCGTGTTTTGATCCGGTCTGACAGTGGGGAGAATAAGTCTCCTGCAGGACTTTACCTACCTCCTAGTGTACTGGAAAAACAGGAAGTTCGCGGTGGTATGGTAGTAGAAGTTGGGCCTGGTATACCTCTTGGCTCACCAGAAGATCCTTTCGAAGAACCTTGGAAAGACAAAAATACTGAAGTTAAATATATCCCCCCTCAGGCTGAAATTGGCGATTATGCCCTGTTCCTTTCAAAAGCTAGTATAGAAATCAGAATAGAAGGAAAAGATTACCTAATTGTACCCCAATCTGGTATTTTGATCCTTATTCGAGATGATATATTGGCTGGATAATGACCTAATAGTCTACACCCATCTCGTAGAACATAAAACCCCATTTTTCCGCATATTCATCAATAATATTTTTTGTTGGCCTACCCTTGCCGTGACCTGCATTTCTGGCCACCCTAATTAAGATTGGGTTCTGATTGGACAAGGCGTTATTTTGCATTGCTGCGGTATATTTAAAAGAATGTGCAGGTACAACCCGATCATCATGATCTGCTGTATAAATCAAAATAGATGGATAAACAATATCTGTCTTAATATTATGAAGCGGGGAGTAACTCAATAGATTTTTGAAATTGGACTCATTATTTACTGAACCATATTCTACAGCCCAAGCATGACCAATAGTAAACTTTTCATATCGTAGCATATCCATTACACCTACTTCAGGAAATGCCACCTTACAGATCTGGGGTCGCTGATTTAAAACAGCACCAATAAGAAGACCACCATTAGACCTGCCACGAATAGCTAGATAATCAGGATCAGTATAACCCTGAATAAAAAGATATTCTGCGGCCGCTATAAAATCATCAAATACATTTTGTTTATTTAACATCATACCACCCTTATGCCACTTTTCACCATATTCACTTCCTCCCCTGATATTGGCGAGTGCATAGATACCATAATTTTCCAATATCACCGTCAAGGAGTTATTAAAATATGGTTTCATTGCAATATTGAATCCACCATAACCATAAAGAAGTGTAGGGCGGCGATTATCCAGATCAAGATTTTTCTTATGGGCAACAAAGATGTTTATTTGGGTACCATCACCAGATGTATAAAAGTCCTGTTTCAATAAGTAGTCCCCGCTTTTAAAATCAGATTCTGATGCTTTATATAGTACGCTGGTATTTGACTGAATATCGTAATGGTAAATCATCTCCGGGGTAATAAGATTATTGAAGGTATACCAGGTAGATGATTGTTCCTTATTTCCCTCAAAACCATTTATAATACCTTTTCCAGGTAGTTTGATATCATATAGATAACTACCATCAAGGTTATAGACTTTCCATTCTGATAAAATATCCCTGGTAAAATGGACAAAAAGTCTGTTCCCTACTATATTGGCTGATTCTATAACCCTTTCATCAGTTCCTTTTACTATAGTAACCCAGTATTCATCCTGAGGATAATTAGGATCGATACTCACTATTTTTTTATTAGGTTCGTTACGGTCTGTGATAGCAATAATAAAACCATCTACATGATCCAAAACGCTGATCTCTGAATTATAATCACCGATAATATTAGTCCAGCCAGTCTCTACTTTTCGAATATCCCGAAATGCAAGAGAATTTCCGTAAGTACCTGAATATTGATACAACAACAAAAATCGTTCATCTTCTGTAACAACAACATGAGGTGATATACGTGGTGTTTCCGGATTATAAAAGATCAGTTCATCACTTTCCTGTAGTGTACCCAGTTTATGGTAATACACTTTGCTCTGTTCATTAGCTGCGCTGAATTGATTATCTTCATCCTGTTCAGGCATTTTTGTATAATAAAATCCATTATTCAGCCAAGACATACCACTGAATTTGATCCATTTTAATTTATCCTTAAGTATTTTTTTGGTACTTAGATCCATGATGAAAAATTCCTGCCAATCAGAACCAGAACTGCTAAGAGCGTAACCAAGGTATCGATGATCATTGGAAAAATATATTCCACCAAGGGATATGGATCCATCTGAAGAAAATTTATTGGGGTCCAGTACTACATCGGGGATATTACCCTCCTTAGACTGTACGTACAATATAGACTGATTTTGTAATCCTTCATTCCTATAATAATATAACTTATCCCCTTTAATAAAAGGCGCACTCTGCCATGGATAATTCCATATTTCCCTGAGCCGATTTTTTATCTTCATAATATGTGGTATACGGCGCATATAGGAACTGGTTAGTGCATTTTGTCTGATAACCCAAGCTTTTGTCTCTTTAGAACGGTCATCTTCCAGCCAACGGTATGGATCTGTTATAGTTGTATCAAAATATGTATCAGATACTATTTCCTGTTTCGTTTCAGGATAGCGAATATTAAGTGGAACTTCATGATGAAGAATAATAATTAGAATTGATAAAATTACTAACAGGTAATAGCTGTTTTTCATATTTCGTCTTCAAAACCAAAAAGATCACGAAGTCCGGTACTAGCCGGTAGCCTGATAGTTTTATCAAAATAATAAGTTAATTCAGTCTCTTCAGGATTTATTTCAATACAATAAGCACCATTATCTTTAGCCATTTTCGGGTATCCTGCTGCCGGCCAGACTACACCACTAGTACCGATACTAATAAACAGGTCACAGGAAGAAATTATGTCATTCGCCTTGGATACAACTTTGTCATTGAGCATATCCTGGAACCAGATAATATCTGGCCTTAGCCAAGTGCCGCAATTGCATTCTTGTGCTCGATAGCTACCCTGTTTCAAGTCTTCCATAATTTTTCCTTCCTGATCGCAACGGATTCTCCATAAACTGCCATGAAGTTCAATTATATTTTCCGACCCAGCACGCTGATGCATTCCATCAATATTCTGAGTAACAATCCAGATATGATTGTAGCATTGTTGCAGCCTGGAGATATACTGATGCCCTCTGTGGGGTGTACATTTTAGAGCTTCTATACGTCTTAATTCATGAAAAGCTAGAACACCCTTCGGATCACGTTCAAACGCGTTCTGACAGGCATAATTTTCCCATTTATATTCATCCCAAATACCCCCTTCACCTCTATATGTTGGTACACCGGACTCAGCAGACATTCCTGCACCAGTGAAAAATATAATTTGATTAAACTTTGACACATCGATGACATCATTCATCATATTCCTATCTTGGCAAAGAACGTTCTAAATCAGCAACAACATAAACCATGACCGACATAGCCGCTACACAGCGGTTAAATTCATTAAAATCAATCTTATCGAATGTGTCGGCACTAGTATGATGGTACCAAAAATATTTTGTATCATCTACTTGCAATGACATAACTGGTACACCTTCATCATTCAACGGTGAAACATCAGCAGCACGACCACCATCTGTAATCTTATTTGCTGCAATAGGCTCCAATAATTTGCTGATCTCCTGAACAATATTTTTCGCTTCAGCACTACCGGTAAATCCAAAACCCTGAGGCGCAAACACTCCCCCATCTGATTCAATGGCAAGTACATGTTTTTCCAATTGATCTAGATACATATTCCGGTATGCGGCGCTGCCACGTCCACCATTCTCTTCATTGGTCCATAATAC
>CAJWLO010000077.1 GCA_913043235.1 uncultured Fidelibacterota bacterium | reverse complement strand
ATAGATTTTAGTTTGTTTGGTGATTATGGTCCTCTTAAAGATACTGAATTTTCATTTAGCTACAGCGCTAATGATGCGGTTGTTAGTGGGGAACAGTGGGAAGATGATGCAAATCTTATTCTAAAATTTGATCTGTGGGCCAGTCAAAAATATTCGCCGTTTTTATTTCTTCAAAATGAGAAAGATGCTATTGTTGGATTAAATAATAGATTGAATTATGGTATTGGTGGAAAAATGAATCTTATGTTCGGCACATCACTTAGTTATGCGCTATTGGCTGAAAATGAAAACTATTCAAATAATGTTTTCGAAAGTTGGTCTTATGATTCTACTTACTATCCGGAAGATGATTATTATGAGGAATATTGGGAAATTGATTCTACTGCAGTTTACTCAAAACAAGATTCCATCCGTGATTTTGCTAGACATAGCATAAGGCCAAAGATAAAATTGAAACTATTTGATGGTAATGTTACGCTAGATTATAGATTTTACTATAAACCCAATGTAGAAGATTTTGATGATTACCTATTAGAGAATGAACTTAAAGTGAATATCGCAACATTTTATGAAGCACTCAGTATTTATTTAACTTATGCAGATGCATATAATAGCAGATATGATAAACCAGATGCTGATTTTAAACCAAAGGATAGTTCTCTGTCCATTGGTTTTCAATTTGATTTATGACCATTATTCTAAAATCAATTATTTAACTCTAAAGGGGCTTGGAATTAATTTCAGGCCCTTTTTTCTATGAATTACGACCACCAGAAAATTGAAGCCAAATGGCAATTTTATTGGGAAAAGAATAAATCGTTTAAATCAGAAGCGAATCCTGATAAAAAAAAGCTATATATACTGGATATGTTTCCATATCCTTCTGGTTCCGGACTTCATGTAGGACACCCATTGGGTTATACCGCTACAGATATATATTCTCGTTATAAGCGACTTCAAGGATATAATGTTTTGCATCCTATTGGCTGGGATGCATTTGGACTCCCAGCAGAGCAGTATGCCATTAAAACCGGAACACATCCACGTACTACAACAGAAGAAAACATCAAAAATTTTAAGCGTCAAATAAAAATGCTGGGATTTTCTTATGATTGGGATCGTGAAATAAATACAACAGATGAGAAATATTACAAATGGACCCAGTGGATTTTCCTACAATTATATCATAAAGGTCTGGCTTATGAAGCAGAGGTGCCAGTCAACTGGTGTCCGGAATTAAAAGCAGTTCTGGCAAATGAAGAAGTAGTAGATGGTAAATCTGATATAGGGGGGCATCCAGTCATAAGGAAACCCATGCGCCAATGGATGTTTCGAATCACTGACTATGCAGAATCATTACTTGAAGGCTTGGTTGACCTTGATTGGCCCGAAAGTGTAAAAGAGTTACAAAGGAATTGGATAGGAAAATCCGTAGGTGCTGAAGTCAAATTTGAGATATCATCCTTAAATAATAATATTATGGTATTTACAACTAGACCAGATACACTCTTTGGAGCTACCTACATGGTATTGGCGCCTGAGCATCCACTTGTTTCAAAATTGACGACTGATGCGCACCGTAGTAAGGTTGAATTATATGTGACTGATGCGCAGAAAAAAAGTGATCTAGACAGGGGAGATTTGAATAAAGACAAGACAGGTGTATTCATTGGTGCTCATGCTATAAACCCGGTCAATGATGAGCAGATTCCAATATGGATAGCAGACTATGTATTAATGAGCTATGGAACTGGTGCAATAATGGCAGTACCTGGTCATGATGAGCGTGACCATGAATTCGCAACGAAATTTGATCTCCCGATCTTAGAGGTTGTATCGGGAGGGGATGTGAGTGTTGAGGCCTTTACTGACAATCAAAATGGTGTGATGGTTAATTCGTCAAATGATGGTGGGTTGGACCTTAATGGTAAAAGTGTCCAAGACGCGATCAAAGACACCATATCGTGGCTCAAGGATAATAATAAGGGAACAGACAAGGTTCAATATAAGTTGAGGGATTGGTTGTTCTCTAGGCAACGATATTGGGGAGAGCCTATACCTGTTATTCATAAAGATGATGGGACCATAGTTGACATCAATGAATCAGATCTTCCTCTAACATTACCTCAGGTTGATAAATTTGAGCCTGCAGAAACTGGTGAATCTCCATTGGCTAATATAAAGGAATGGGTTGAAACAAAGGAGGGAAGGAGAGAAACCAATACCATGCCTCAATGGGCCGGTTCTTGCTGGTATTTCCTACGCTTTACCGATCCAGACAATGATGAATTGCCATGGGATATAGAAAAAGAAGCATATTGGATGCCAGTAGATCTTTACATAGGAGGTGTAGAGCATGCGGTTTTACACCTGCTTTATTCAAGATTTTGGCATCATGTTTTGCATGATCTTGGCCTTGTATCCCATAGGGAACCATTCCAAAAATTATACAATCAAGGAATGATACAGGGTGAAGATGGTCAAAAGATGAGCAAATCACGTGGTAACGTGATCAACCCCGATGATGTCGTGAAAGACTATGGTGCGGATAGTTTTCGTCTATATGAGATGTTCATGGGGCCTTTAGATAAATCAAAACCATGGAGCACAAAAGGTTTGCAGGGATGCTATAGATTTCTGCAAAAGGTCTGGCGTCTATTTAATGATGAAGAAAAAAAGATTGAAATAAATTACTCTGATGACAAGACGATAAGATTATTACATCAAACCATAAAAAAAACTTCAGAGGACCTAGATGGACTAAGGTTTAATACAGTTGTTTCACAATTAATGATATTTACCAATCATCTGTTAACTTTGAATGTGTTGGATAAAGATGTATTACATCAATTTTTAATTCTTCTGAACCCATTTGCACCACATTTATCAGAGGAATTAAATGAAAAACTTGGATATGGGCCAATAACATCCACGGAGTGGCCAGCATATGATAAGCAATTGATTGCAGATGAAAAAATAACCATTGCGGTCCAGTTCAAAGGAAAGACCAGAGGAACAATCGATGTTAGATCAGATACTGATGAAGGTCAGGCTATGGAACTGGTAAAAGCAACAACGTTTGGAGAAAAATATTTATCCCAGGGTAAAATTATAAATATCGTGTACATACAAGGAAAAATAATAAATATAATTACATCTTAAATTATAAATAAAAAACACATTTTTATTATACTATGGTTTAAGAACAATGGAAATGTGATTGTTGGTTTGGAGCGTTATTGTCAATTTTGCTAGTAGATTGGAATCAACCTGTCAACAAGGAAAAATTCAATATCTGGAAATACTAAAGAATTAATAGATAAAATCATTTAAATAGAAGAGAAAAAATGAGGAACTATTAAAGGTATAAGCGCTATGAATACATGTTACAACTATTATACATAATATATATTATAGGACATTATTTTAAAGCAGGGTAGCTTTAAATTGTGATAATTTATCTGTATCACCCATTATTAGCACTGTGTCAAGAGATGTCAGTACAGTTTCTGGGTCAGGATTCATAGATGCTTCCCCGTTTTCATTTATAATGCCTATAATCAATACATTAAATTTTTCCCTTAATTTTGTTTCTTTGATTTTTACACCATCAAATTTGACCAGATGTTTCAGAGAAATTTCATCGACACTGAAATCAATGTTTTCATATTTAGGTGTTGTTATAGACACTGAATCCTCTACTTGGGGTTTTATCAGCATTTCTGCCATCCTGTGGCCACCTGCTGTATAGGGGTTGACAACTTTATTAGCACCAGCTCTGATTAGTTTCTCTTTATTATCATCAATAGCACATCTGCTCAATAAAAATAGATCGGGGTTGTATGTTCTAATAGACATGGTAACGAATAAATTATCTTGATCAGTATCTAGAACGACAGCGGCACCCTTCGCGTGTTTAATCTTGGCAGCTTGTAGAGTTTCTTCTTTTGTGACATCTCCATGGATACAATACATGTCCTTTTCACGTATAAATTCAATTTTATCATCATTTTGTTCAATAATAATAAAATTAAGATTTTTATCGGTTAATTCTCTGGCAATTACCGCCCCCATCCTGCCAAATCCACAAATAATAAAGTGATTATTAAGTTTTGATATCTTTTTCATCATTTTTCTCTTTTTATATTGATCAATTTGCATTATTTCTTCCCGAAGTGTTGTAACTAGGACACCGATACCGCTCACTCCAAATATAATGACAAGTATTGCCCATATTTTTCCAATTTCTCCCAATGGCTGCACTTCACCGTATCCAAAAGTAAGGGTAATTATGGTCATGTAAATACTGTCAATTATCGTCCAGTCGGGTTGGCCAATGATATAAAAACCGTAGGAACTGATAAATAAAAGCAGAAAAAAATAAATGAGGATATAAACTTTTCGATCGCTTGCCATAAAATCAACTGAAAAGTACTAAATAAAAAAAGAGCCGTCTATAATCATAAAACGGCTCTTTTTATTGAAAAATATTTTCCAACGCAATTAATGACTATTATTCCTCCGCTGCTTCTGCTTTCTCATTTTGGATCAATGCCAAATCTTCTATTTCTTTTAGTCTTTTATCCACGGTCGTAACTCTATCCTGCAGGTCAGACAGATTCCGTTTGAGCCGTTTGATATTTCCTCGTAGTTCAATACCAAGGTCATCTATATCATCGCGAACTTCGCGAAAGTCTTTTTCAGTGCTACGCATAAAATTGTCTAGAGTATAGCTAACGTCATCGATCAAGGATGATAGAGAATCAGTATTTGTAGTAATTAAATCAGTATTTGCAATGATATCGTTTTGTGCTTGTCTTAAGTGCTTCCCACGTCCAATAAACCTTAGGTTGTACACTCTTAAACTGTCTGAGAATTCATCATTAATTTTATTTACATGCTGGATATCAGCCTGATTTAACTGATCCATTCTGATATTTATCTTATCGGATTCCAATTTTAGGAAAACTGCACCTGCTATGAGCAGTGCTAGAATAAGAAAGACAAATTTATCTTTACCTGTCATCTTTGTATTCCTGAACTATATAAGTTGCTTAAAGGCCTTCTAATTTCTTTTCCCAGGCACTTAATCCATCGGTATCAGTTGTAGGAGTGGAACCGTCGCTTGAACCTTCAGATATGGTAACATTACCATCAATAATCTCATGTAGTAGCTGGTTCTTTTTATCAGCATTATCTTTGATATCACTCATCACAGAAGCAATCTCATCATTAAAATCAATTATCGTTCTTTCCATCCGGGTGACCAGTTCATCTGTCAGCGATGATCCATAAACGGCATTTATACTCGCTAGTACATCATCTAGCTTTTCATTAAGATAACTTAATCTATCATCCTGGCTGCTGAAATCAATACTCATATCTGTGGTCAAAACTATGGTGATGTTGTGATATACGACTGCGTAATTTCACAAATCATTTGTTGTTCGTCAATATTCTTCTTTTAAGGCCAATGATTAATATTATAATAACCTAGCTTTTTTAATTTTTCATCCAATTGCGAAAATACCTCCCGCTGAAGACGATATGGTAGGCGATCCATGGTTTGAGTTTCCATTATACTATCGGGGTTACCTAGACCCGCAACAGGTAAATCAAGCTTTCCCATACCGGTGAAAGTGATTTTATCTTTTACATGCACAATAATAGCAAACTGGAATTGATTTTTCCCCCAATAATTTATTTTATAATCAGTAACCATAAACCCATCTTCTGGGGCAAATTCAATTATTTTATATTCTTCAGATTCCAGTACTGCCCTGATTTCGATTAGGGCAGTTTTTGGTGCTTTGTCATATCCATAATGACGGACCATTCTAGGAGGCTTAGGACAAAAAGAAAATTTAACTGATGATGATAGGAGAAGAATGAAAAAAATAGCCCGCAAAGAAATTATTGAATTATAGTACCGATCCTGCCCCATCTTGGGGACCATGTATCTAGATTCAAGGAAAAATAAACAAAAATGGCCTCTCCTAAAATATTGTTTTCAGGTACATATCCCCAATATCTTGAATCAAGACTATCGTCTCTATTATCACCCATGGCCCAGTAGTAATTTTGCATGGTTGTGAATTCAATCCAATCGGAGACGGGAATTCCATCAATATATAAATATTGAAAATGTTCATCCTTAATTGATTTAGACCAGGGCGTAATTAGACTACCATTGGGGAAATATAGTTCATAGACACTATTTTTATTCTTTCTACGGTACAAATCATTGGGATCCTGTAGTGTAAAATTAAAAGTAACATCATCATTAATTAATTTTGCTTCATGACCTTCCATCATCATAATCGGAAGTAAAAATCTCCAGTTGGTTTCATCATGTATGGGAAAAGTATCACCTTTTTTGGGGATATAAATAGGTCCTGTATGATCTTTATTTATGTTAGTATTTGAATTTAGGAAAATATCTGGTTGTTGATAGGATCTAGGCATTACTGGCGTCAATAATTTCCCATTTTTATTCAGTTGTATTTTCTTCTTGTTTACATATACATTCTTGGCATCAATTAGTAGAGTATCACCTGGACCTCCAAGGCATCTTTTCACATACTTAACATATTTATCCCGAGGGTATTTAAAAATCAATATATCATTTTTTTTCGGGATTTTAAATTTAGGAAATTTAAAGTAAGGGATAGAAAATCCTATATCCGTGTAAGGAATTCCCAACCAATCTGGTGTTCGCATACCGTAAACAAAACGGCTGCCGATTAAAAAATCACCTGTCATAATTGTATTTTCCATACTTCCAGTGGGGACAATATAAGCTTCCACCAATGTTACTTTTATGGTCAAAACAATAATAACGATAATTATGATTGCTCGGATCTCTGCCAGGATTCTATTCTTTTTAATCTGCATAAACTGAAAGTGAGAAATTAGGAAATTATTCCAAGTTAATACCTTTGTAATGTTTTATTTCTGGACCGGTTTTTGTCAAATTCACTAATACATGATCAATGCGAGAATCCATATCTTGTTCCAGATCATTCCTTAATTGGGGAATTGCATTACCCATTTGTATCATTTTATTATGATTAATATTTTTTCTATTCTGATGAATATTGGATTTATAGGTGGTCATAACATCAATCAATATACATTCATGTTCAGATTTCCCTAATATATCTATCTCACCATAGGGCTCGAATTTCCAATTCATTTCTATGATTGTAATACCTTTTTGCTTTAAATACAAAGCGGCCAATTTCTCACCTAGCCACTTAATCCTATTCTGTTTTGCAATCCAATTAAGGGTAGGCATGTTTTTCGCTACCGGCTTATAGGATCGTCTATGAATTGGTGTTGATCGATATTCGCTTAAGGCTTTTAAGTGTGACTTAGTTCCATATCCTTTATGCTTATCAAAGCCATATTCAGGAAAAATGACAGCATATTCTTTCATCAGCCTATCTCTAGTTACTTTTGCAATGATAGATGCTGCCTTGATTGAATCAATAAGATCATCTCCTCCTATGATCCCTTCATTGGGTATCACTTGATTATTAAGTGCATAACCATCGATAAATGCTTTATGAGGTATGGTGGATAAACTGCCCAGCGCAATTTTCATGGCTTTAAATGTAGCTTCTTTGATATTAATCCGATCAATCGTTTTAACATCCACCTTACCTATACCTATAGTTTCTGCTTTTATAAGTATTTCATTATATAGTAGTTCACGGTTTTTTTGACTAAGTTTTTTCGAATCTCTTAATCCATTAATTCCATGATTATCATTTAGGATAACAGCTGCAGCTACTACCGGACCCGCAAGAGGTCCCCGCCCCGCTTCATCCACACCTGCAATTTTCTTATTCATCCAATAATTATATTTATACTAGTTCAATCATAAAAGATAATAGTGTTGAAATAATTTATGACAATATTTATTTAAAATAATTTGGCCGACTATTAAATGAAATTAATAATTACGGTTTGTGAGAATACACAGTCCAGACTAAACTTATTAACTTTTATTTTTATTTTAAGGAGAATTTCATGAGCCGAAAAAATGCGGGCATAGCTGCCTTTGGTATAATTTTATTTATTTTATATGCTTTTGGTGTAGAATTTTTTGAAGCTGTGTGGTCTTTTCCTGGTAAACGGGCAGTACCACTGATGATACTGGCGTTGGTAGGCACGGGTATATACACCACGCTTAAACTTGGGTTTCCACAATTGAAATATTTAAAGCATGGTATTAATGTAACTCGTGGAATATATGATAACCCTGATGATGAAGGGGATCTGAATCATTTCAGGGCATTGACTACCGCCCTTTCGGCAACAGTGGGAATTGGGAATATTGCAGGTGTGGCTACAGCGATTTATTACGGTGGGCCTGGCGCCCTATTCTGGATGTGGGTAACAGCATTTTTTGGTACAACTCTTAAATATGCGGAATGTACCCTTTCGATGAAATACCGAGAAATGGATGCTCTCGGTTTTACCGCTGGCGGCCCCATGTATACTATTGAAAATGGCCTGGGTCGGAAATGGCGATGGCTGGCTGTATCTTTTGCCGCATTCGCTATTATTTGTTCATTTGCTACCGGAAATGCTATCCAGGCATTTACGGTATCTGATCAGGTTTATTCGGAAGTAGTGCAATTAGTTGGCACAAATCACTTTTTAACTGCTAAATATGCCTTATTTAGTGGTTTCTCTGTTTCAATTCAACAGATAATAAATGGTTTGATTCTTGCAGGACGCAAATGATCTTGTCGAAAGAGCTTTGAAATCCTTGGAGCCCGCGAAACCGTTGAAACAACGTCCTCCTCAGTGATCGCCAACTAATCACTGAAAACA
>CAJWLO010000076.1 GCA_913043235.1 uncultured Fidelibacterota bacterium | reverse complement strand
TAAATCCCGCTGCTGCCATTGCTCAAATAACCTTGATTAACATTTATGAGGGGCTTACCCGCATCGACGAGACAGGTGCTGTAATGCCTGGACTGGCGGAGCGGTGGGACGTGTCCGATGACGGGCGCACTTACACTTTCTATCTACGCAACGGTGTATTGTTTTCTGACGGCACTGCACTCGACTCGAGCGATGTTGCCTTCACCTTCGCGCGCAACGCGGATGCTGATAGCGCTAACCCCCGACGTAGCTACTTCACACAGATGGACTCGGTGGGAACTCCGAACCAGAACACGGTGGTGATCACCTTGGCCGAGCCCAACGCTTTGTTTTTGTTTAACTTGGCGGAGAGCGTATCCGTAGTGGTAGGGCCGGAATCAGCAGAGACCATCTCTACGCTGCCGGTCGGGACCGGTCCATTTCGGTTTGTGAGCTGGATGCCAGGACAGTCGGTTACTTTAGAACGAAACCCTCTTTACCGTGATCCTAACTCCGTGGCCCTGGATGAAGTGGTATTCAAGTTTATCGGGGATGCCGCGGCTCAAGTGGCCGCGTTAAAAGCGGGTAACATCGATTATTTGCCCAACGTTGCAGCGGTGGAACAGGCTCGTGAAATCGCTGCCGACCCTCGCTTCCAGGTCTTGGAGGGCACAACCGAGGGAGAGACGATTCTGGCAATCAACAATAGTCGTGCGCCATTTGATGATGTCCGCGTGCGGCGCGCACTTTCACATGCTGTTAATCGGGCTGAATTGATTGAGGGTGCGATGTTTGGGTATGGCACACCACGTTGGGTTACAATCATATCGGTCGCCGTTAGCTCAATGGATTCAAAAGCATCCATATTGATTTGGACCTGCCTGGCATAGACCTTTTGGAGCGAGTCAATAACAGGGTTCATAAACTCCAGCCACTGCTGCTGATTATTAATTTCTTTATATTTTGATCTTATGTGTGCCCCATATCTTTGGCTGGACGATGCCTGGCGCCACATGTCCACATAAGTGTTTATACTCCAGTGCCTGTTATAACCTGCTCTATAGCACTCTCTCGTTATTTCAATATCACGGAAAATATCGGCGATTGCTAGACGGAGCTGGGCTGGAAATTCACTACGTTTCATTTTTCTTTTGCGAAAAACAAGAGGATGTGATCTTAGTTCTTTATTAAAATCATTTATGGTCCAGTTTTTTCCATTGTATTCTAATAAGATAGAATTTGGATCTAACTCATCATTCCTGTCTGTTATAAAAGTTGGCTGATCAAGAATATCGGGTTCGTTCCAGATTGCCTGATTTAACGCATTTTGTTTGGAAGAGTCCACTTTAAAGAAAAATTCTGCTGCTCGATTTGCATAAACGTCAAAAACATCTGGATTTAAATTCATAGTCTTGCCGCTCATTAGATTCTTAGCCCATTTCATGTAGGATTTTTTAGATTTTTGATCGGTAATTTTTTCATTTACATCGTCCCAGCGTTGGGCTTGGTCTGACTCTGTAATTGCCAGCTGATCTGTCCACCCTTTGACCATCATCATAATATAGGTATTGTCTTCTGTTTTAAAAGGGCCTATCAATTGTCCTTTCTTAATATGATCTGTAAACAATGCCTGGTGAACTTCATCCTGCTCGCGGTTAAACCATGTAATCTCACGGGATGGTGCAGAGCCTCCCCATAAAACACTGTGAATCGAGTCCAGACTAATATCTTTTGACACTAGATCTTTTATTTTATTTGTTATTTCCAGGTCTGGAAGATTTAAAAATTCTACAGTTATCTTTCGTCCTGCTAGTTTGTACGATTGTTTAATCTCATTATCTGAAACATTGGTCTGTGAATAAAATTCTTCTGCAAAATAAATTTGGCGCATAGCCTGCTCCTTACGACCTTTGAGAAAATCTTCTAAATAATTGTCATTCACCTTCGGTTTTAATTTTTTATCAAATTCCATAGCCGTTAATTTTTCAGCTATCAATGAATTCAAGACAATTTTTTTATGAACGTAGTTTGCCTGCCTGCAGTAAGCGGGACGTGGCGTATACTCGGCCCGGCGAATGAAATCCTGTGTGGTGATGATACTGGATCCGATTCTGGCCAGAATCTGTTCTTTAGGTATTTCAGGCTGTACTGAGCAGCCAATAAAACAAAAGGTGAAAAGAAAACCTAAGCAAAATAACCGATTCATGGCCCATGATCACATTGAAAAACCAACCGTATAAGTATGGATATTACCCAATACCCCCATGGCCTTGTATGCATAGTCAATAGTAATCACTCTGTTGCCAAGATAATAAAATTTGACCCCACCACCTGCTGTAACACCAAAATCAGTATTTTCTGTAAATAAACTATTCATGCCACCTTTCAACCCCCCTCTGATACTTATTTCACCAAACCCGGGAATTTTATTGTCTAAAACGGCACCAATATTTACAGATTCTGCGTTATTATTTGGGTGTAACGCATCCGCAGCAAGCGTCAGGTTCATAAAACTAGTGGAAATAGGATTTAATGAAACTCCGATCCGGAAAAGAAGGGGCAGTTCCCATTCGGATGTTCTGAATTGGCCAGATACGTCACCGTAATTACCTTCTTCAAACTCAGAAATATCAATAGGCTGATAATTGTCAATCCCATCATATTTCATTCGAGTACCATAGTTTGATATGCTCATCCCAATATTCATACCATTCTCGTCTTTACCTGAAAATGAGAAAAACTTAGTTTTAACAAGTACACCAAGATCTACCGCAAAAGCGCTTGCGGAGCTGTGCCAAATATTGGACTTAACATACTTCAAAGATGAGCCAAATGAGAACCAGGATACGAGCTTTCTTGAAAATGTAAAGGATGCTGCCATATCTGTCGCTCTGAACTTTTCTCCTGTTCCCTCTTGATATTCAAGAGTGGTCACTGCCATTTCACCATAGTCTAACTGGGTAATTCCAATACCAATTACACCGACCTTTGGTACAGCAATGGCACCACCAGCAAAAAGCATGTCTATATCAACAAGCCAGGGCTGTACCATAAAAAGGGCTGAAGAATTCGATACACTAGCAAGTCCTGCCGGATTCCAGTAAATAGATGAAACATCATTCGCCACAGCCACATAAGCCTCTCCCATTGCACTTGGGCCACTGCCCACACCAATCTCTAAAAAATTAGCAGCAGTGGTCCCGTATCTATTTATTGTCTGCCCATATAAACAAGTCATACAGTAGATGAAAATCAATAAAATATTTGATTTATTAACTTTGCTCATTTGATCACTGCAAACTTTCCTATTTTTTGATCACCTGTTTCATGGGCTTCAATATGATAGATATACATTCCTGCAGCAATTTCCAGGTTTTCCCTGGTCAGCATGTCCCAATGAATAATTCCATTTTCCGGTTCATTGCTGACTAAGATTTCATCCACCATAACTCCACTTACCGTAAAAATCTTGATGATGCAGTCAGAAGGCACGTGCGTGAACATTAACCGTCTACGTTGATTTAAAAAAGGGTTAGCAACGGCCGATTCCATCATATTGGTCATGACATATGGATTGGGTACGACCTTAATATTGTCCATTTCAGATGCGATGGCAGATCTGTCCAGGTTATCATCTGCGGTTACCGAAAACCTTATAGTATCCGACTCATGAAATGGGCGCTTCCAGTCTACCTGGTAGACACTGCCAGGCGCAGGATATGATGACTCAGTAGCTAACTGAAAATCAATAATGAAGGCAGTCGCTCTCCACCGGCTGCCAGTCGGGGCACCAACAAATATTCTATCTTCAAAAAGATCAAAAGTATCATTACTGTTCACATCATGGACCACAACATCCATGAGCCCATACTGGCCCGTAGAAGTATCGACAAAGGAAGTGTTCTGCACATAAAAGTTTATTGCAGGCTCGGTTATTTTATCAGAGCCTATAGATGAACCATTTTCATCTCTTACTGTCCCAGATCTGGATACACCAACATATGCTGAATCATCATCTGTGAAAACAATATTATACTTCCAAGGCATCTTGACTCCCTCTGCGATCGAAGGTGTAATCCGTATAATTCCGCTACTATTGATCCAACCAGAGTTCTCAAAATTGTAAGATGGAATTTCAACACCAGGATCTATTTCTATCTGCATTCCATCAAAAACATCTGTGAAAACCGTACCGCCTGGATTCAGTGTCCAATAGTCAAGCGTATCCCTGTATATCAGATTGTTGCCAACATATTTCGATGTGTCTTCTTGGTAAATAAGAGTTGTGCTGTCGGTCTCATCATATACAAATATTTCATTGGTTACATATTGAAAACCATGGTCATAGCTGCTGACAGTGGCAATGGTATCTATGCCAAATGTTAGATAATAATTGTGGCCCGTTTTCAAACTTCCTTGTGCACGAATCAAGGGCGTAATAGTTCCACTGCCTAAATAGTTTTTATCTTCTGTTTCCACTTCCGGAGGGACATATCCTGCCGCAGGCTGGTGAGGAACTACAATGGCCACATTTTTTCCAATGGAACGAACCTCCTCTGCCTCATCCAGTTCAATGACCGTATTATTCTCCGATGGAGTAATGCCAGGGCCAATGTTCGGGGCACCATAATCGTAGGCTACGACAGCATAATAATAGGTTCTGCCATTTTGAACTGTGTTGTCTACAAAGATATGGTTAATCCCAGTATCATATCCCAGATTGTAAGCTACACCATTCACTAGCCCAAAATCGGTGAATCCCATTCTCCCATCAACTAGGTCACACTGGTATATCGATTTTTTGAACATGGGCGTTCCGTATCCATCAGTAATGACCTCTGGGTCAGACAGATATTTATCTGTTGAACGATACACCTTATAGCCTTCAAAATCATTTATATTCCCCACAAACGGGTCCCTGGTTTTAGTGTCCGCAATATCATCCCATGTTAGGATCACTTCGCCATCGCCAGCGGTTGCGGTCAAAGTTGGCATTTTAGGTGGCTGGGCAAACCGATAATCTTTTTCATAAATGACCTGAACAATCCGCTTCAATTCATACAATGCCGGCGCAGTATGGTTATCTGAATTAAGTCCAGCCAACGGATCATAGGAGTGTAGTTCTGACATAGAAATTCGTTCCACCCTCCCTTGGAACAAGGGAAATGGCCCAGAGGCAAATACTTCTACCAGGTTAGAAATATTACTTGTGTATTCTTCAAGAGAGTCAATGCCTATTAAATCCCACATAGCCTGGTCATTTTTAAACCAGGTAGTCTCGTTGGAGGGAGCGTGGCTGGGAATAGGAAACATACGAAATGCGGTTAAACCTACCATATCCGATTCAGAAACGTCGGTCGTGTTGAAGTTGGGCTCACAGCCCACACCTTCCTGAAAATCGGGCCTTTGATTGCACTCTGAACCATCAATATCCGGACCATCATAGTTTAATTCCCCGGGTGCAACACCGTCAATCCCGGTATCATCTCCTATAAAATCAGCAGCATCATATACACCATCATTGTTTGAATCTTCACACGGTTCCCAATCTTGGTCTTCGTCGGCATCCCAATGTTCTCTTAAATCATCGGCATTAAGTTTGTAAAATTCCAGGAAAGCATCCAGGTTTGTTATTCCCTCTGTGGCGCCAACAATGGCCGTCGGTTCATTGTCTCTTTTTTCGTCCGTTAAGCCATCGTTGTCATTATCAATATAATCATATGCCAAACCCGGACTCTCAAGATACGCAAATCCCATAACACCTGTCGGAAGGCCACCAGCGCCAATACCATTAATATCCCAGGAATAGGCCATATCCACTTGCTTATTAAAATATCCCAGATCATCATCCCCGTCACCGCCAATGGAGTTATCCAACCAGTATCCAAAGGCAACGTCTCTCAGATCATAATCAGAAACATTAGCAATAGAATATTCCCAGAATATTGCATCTCGTGCCTGAGGGTTATTCCACTGAAATCCCCGTACAGAAACACGGAGACCAAGCCCGCCCCAAGGAACACCGGGCTGGATCGTCACATCCGGCTTGAGATCACCCACATAGTGACCCGGCCTTGGATAGTATTTCACCTTATCCTCTGCGCCCAGGTTCTCCTGGTCTTGGGCATCATTGACAACATAATAGGATTCCTGGTCAGCATAAATAACACCCCTTCCGAACCTTCCATTCCACTCACCTGGCCATTTGGTCTCAAGCCCTGTAGAAGGCCAGCCATTTATCGGCCAAGAATTTTCTAAGTTAGATAGTCCTGGGTATTCTCCGGTCTCATTGAAATATCCGAACACAGGATAAAATCCCCACTCTACCGTACCAGTGGGGTCATTGTCCATTTCTTCTCGATAGCTGGTTTGAAGGTAATAAAGAGTGTGGTGATCTTTGGTATAAATGTCTGCAAGTTCGGTTAGAGGTATTGTGTCCACTGTGGTCTCATTCCCATCATCTTCAATATATACTTTTGCCCCTACTAGCAATCCAATCCCATCCGTCATTTTTAAACCATTGGGATTGTTAGGCCACTTGGAAACATTAACCCTGGGCCAATCGGATAGCTCTGTTGTATTGCGAAAATAAATATATACTCTGTTTCCTGTCATATAGCCCTCTTTTTCAGCGGCGATATCACCAGCAGGATCTTCAGGCCCCTCATACTGTTTCCCTTGGCTCAGAGCAAGATTAACAATAACCAGGAAACCAGTAAAAACTTTAGTGCCGAAACGCATAACTGTTAAAACTGAATTCCTATTGCCACTTTTACCATGCGGGGGGCAGAATACATGGATGGATTCTTTATGCGGTCTTCATAATCGTTGAAATCACTGCGGTGACCGGCCAAGTCTGTATTTTTTATTACAGCCGTGTACGCACGGCCTGTCTGTCCATCCACCCAGTTTTCATTCAAGCGATCCAGAAGGTTGTATATTGTAATATCCAGTCTACCCTGGATTTGTTTCATGAGCTTAAAATTATAGTATAGGTTTGCATCTACAGTGGACGTAGCCGGTTTATAGTCGTTATTTGGATATAAATTAATCCTCGAGAGAACGCTTTCGCTTTGTGGAGAAAAAGTGTAGGGCGAACCAGAATTATAATAGCCAATTACTGAACAGCCATAGTTTTTACCCAAAAACATGATCGTACCATTAAGGGTATGCCGCTGGTCCCAGCTCATAGGAATAAACCGGTTAACAGGGTCCATGTTGTTGCCCGCCCTGTCAAACGTCTGTGTAGGATAGTCCGCGTTCCCACGCGTGTACTGGAGAGTATAATTCACCATGCTTTTGACAGCTCCACGACCCAGATCAAGGGTTACTTCCAGTCCCCTCGCATTTCCATAATCCTTGTTTGTATAGAGACCGTATTCAATCTGGTTATAGGTAGAGATAATTTTGGTGCTGAGTAGATTATAAATATCCCGGTAAAAAAGAGTTACATCCAGGTTCAGCCCCCGGGCCAGTTCCTGCCAGAGCCCAATCTCATATGTGATAGTTTTTTCAGGATCCAAAAGAACATTCCCCATGGTCGTTCCATAGTCATTAGGCCCGACTAAAAAACTGTGGTTCTGGTACATAGAATATAAGGGCGGCATCTGAAAAAAATGTCCATAACTAAAATGCAGAACGGCCTGATTGCCCAGCTGATAGGCAAACCCAATACGGGGACTCAATTGATCGATCACCGGAGCCTGTGGATAAGAGGAGGTCATCGAGTCCGGCAAGACCAGCTGGTTTGCCGGATTTCTGCGGTCGGACGGGTATAGACTGGCAGGGTCGAATGCATCATAGCGTAGGCCTACATTTACAACCATTTCATCAAACTCCATTTTATCTTGAATATAGAGAGCTGTCTCCTGTGGTTTAACTTTGTAAATATCAGCATAGACAGTAGAGTCGCCGTAGACTACGGGCTCATAAAGATCTGCCAACACTGTTTCACCGTCATATTTATTACGAATTTGTTGCCATTTTTGATCTACGTTATGGGCAATACCCAATAGACCCAGTTTGATACTGTGGCGATGTGTAGCCTGCCAGGTCATATCAAACTTCACTGTATTATCTACCATGGTAAGTATGCTGTGGTCTTTCTGCTGTCCACCGGTGAAAAACCCTGACCCATAATTTTCAAGATATTTATCATGGACATATCTACTGTCCAATGGGTCTTCGTAGACATAGTTACTGCTGGTGTAATCCATTCTAGACAGCTTCAGCTCATAAAATAGTTTAGGAGTAATCATGTGGTTCAGTTGAAAGGCATTGTAGAGCGTCTCTCTGTGACCGCCTGCGCGGCCATCCGGGTTGTATTTGAACGTGTGATCATACCCGTACCATCCGTCGTCATTATTAGAATTCAAAACAGAGAACCGGATTCCTTCGAACAGGTTGAAACTAAGCTTAAACAATTGTGAAACATGGTCTCCTGTGTTCATCGGCACATAGGTGCTGTCACCAGATTTTGAAGAATACCATAGATCAGGATCGTCAGAATAAAAATCGCTGCTATCGTCTACCGAAAAAACCCGAAAACCGTTCAAGTGCCCTCTGTTTTCCTGGACACGTATGTTGGTAAAAAAGGTAATCTTTTCACCAAGCAATGGGCCACCTAGAGTAAATTTAATATCCTGGCTACGATTCAGTTCAGGTGTTAATCCAATAAATATTTCATCACCGTTTTTATCTTTACTGCTGGTACTGTAAAAGGACTGTGCACCAGATACAGTTCCCTCAAATTTTGGGCCGCCATCTCGGGTAATCAAATTTACAACGCCGCTCATGGCCCGTCCGTATTCCGCATTAAAGGTTCCCGTGATTACTTCCAGGTCCTGTACCGCTTCGGGCTGTATCTCAACAGCGGCACCACTGCCACCGAATGGTTCATCCACCTGGACCCCATCGACCATATACGTCACCTCTGTGTT
>CAJWLO010000075.1 GCA_913043235.1 uncultured Fidelibacterota bacterium | reverse complement strand
ATGGGTACCAGTCAGTCGTAAGTATTCTCGCAGGAATTCAACAAGCAGCATGCGGTCTTCCACCTCACCACTTATTGACTCTCCGTTAACATTCATTGAAACGGTTTGCATGATCTATCTCCCTTCATTTTCTGGGCACGTGAAGTGCCACTACTTCTTTCTTATAACTTGATTAACTCAAGCGGGCCGGTCAGTTTCAGAGATTGGCAGTCAGAGGTCAAGCGGAATCATTATCACTCAGCAACTCATTGAAATTACCGAAAAATTCGTCGGCCATTTTCTTCGCTGCACCATCAATTAATCTCGCCCCAAGCTGGGCGAGCTTACCACCGACATTGGCCTGAACATTGTAGGCAAGAATTGTGTCAGTTCCGTCCTCAGTTAGATCAACTTTAGCAGAACCTTTGGCAAATCCGGCGACGCCACCCTGCCCCTCTCCCATGATTGTGTAGCCATTGGGGGCATCGATGTCTGTCATTTCTACATTAAATTTGAATTTGGCCTTTACTGGCCCGACTTTAGCGGTAATCTTTGCTTCGAATTTGTTCTCTTCCACTGCATCGAAGCTCTCACAGCCCGGCATGGCCTGTTTAAGAATTTCCGTGTTATTTAGCGCAGTCCAGACTTCATCTAGTGAAGCAGGAATTCGCTGCTCTGAAATCATTTCCATTTTCTACCTACTCCTTCTCAAAAGTATTTCCCAATACTTTTACTCGGTCGCTTAAAATTTCGGGCGAGAAATGGCGATGTTTCAGGAATTTTTTAAGCTCGCATTTTCCAAGCAAACGACACATTCCCTATGTTTATTCACAGTAATTCCCCATTACTACCAGCCAACCGCTCCGCCATCCTTGCGATGATCGGAGCCAGCTCGATAAATACCATTAACAGGATGATCTTCATCGATACTCTGCTGATTAAACACTGGTTCTGGCAAATTGGAATCTTTGGTGAACAAGATTCCCTGGTAACCACCAACTGAACCACCGTTTACTGGACGCACATCATGACCTTTCGCTTCGAGGGCACGGCCTACTAAATTGTATAGACTGTGCTCCAGCGATAAACGATTACTGTTTTGACTATGGGTAAATCGTGCAACGTCAGTCGTCATCTGAATATTCATACCGTGATCGATCACGTTAACCATATGTTGGGCATGAGTTTCCGGCTGAACCGAACCCCCCATGTTGCCAAAGGTCATTAAAGGCTCGCCATTCTGCATAACAAATCCAGCAATAATGGTATGGAACGGTCTCTTTCTCGGAGCGACAACATTAGGTGAATCTTCTTCAAGAGAAAACGCCACACCTCTGTTATGCAGAATCATTCCATAAGGTGGAATTGCGACTGCAGAACCGTACACAGAAAAAATACTGTGAATAAACGAAACCATGTTTCCCCAGCGATCAGCTGTGGTGAGGTAAATCGTTCCACCATCAAGACCACCTTTAACCGAAGGCTGCGATGCTTTATTCATGTCGATACGATCACACAAGGTGGCGGCATAGGATTTATCTAACAACTTGTCTACGGGAACATCAACGAAGAGCGGGTCCCCGTTATAAGCCTGAAGGTCTGAATAAGCTAGCTTCTTCGCCTCCACCATGAAGTGCCAGTAATCAGGATTCGACGGACCTAGGGCCGAAAGATTTACATCATGAACTGGAGCACACACTTCTAAAATATTTAGTAGCTCTAGAGTAGCCCAACCTTGTCCAGGAGGAGGCAGCTGAAAAATATCGTATCCATGGTAGTTAGTTGAGATTGGCTCAACCCATTCCGATTCAAACTCAGCAAGGTCGGCATGTGTCATTACTCCGCCGCCTGCCTGAACTCGAGCAACAATTGCATCAGCGATCGGGCCTTTGTAAAACGCATCGCGACCCTGGTCCTGAATAAGACGCAAAGCATCTGCTAAATCTGGGTTGCGAATAATGCTATATAAAGGAGGCACTTTTCCGTCTTCCAGAAATACTCCGGACGAATAATCGTCATTCAAGAGTCGAGGTTCTGCAGAGCTTAGATCGCTATGGCGACGCTCCCCTTGGCCCCAGCCTTCTTCAGCAATTTGAACTGCTCGATCAAAAGTTTCTTCGAATCCCATGGTACCGAATCTTTCTAACATAGCCTCGTAGCCGGAAATGGCACCGGGTACGGTAGCGGCATTAACCCCTGAGCTGGGAACTCTATCTAGCCCAAGATCATCTTTGAAAAATTCAGGAGTCCAACCGGCAGGCGCCCAACCAGCAGAATTCAGAGCATAGAGTTTACCTTCAGCTGCTACATATATTAGTGCGAACAAATCTCCTGCAATGCCCGTGTCGTTTTGCGAGGTCACATCCAGTACTGCACCAGCAGCGACTGCTGCATCGATAGCGTTGCCACCATTTTGCAAAATTTCTAACCCGGCCTGCGCAGCCAAAGTATCGCTGGTTGCAACAATGCCATGACGTGCGATGACTTCAGAACGGCCCTGGCTCAACCAACCTTGAGCGCGGGATCCTGGCGCGGCTACGATGTGTGCGGTGGGAGTGGAAGATTCTTCCGTTGGAATACCAAAGGGATTAGTTGATTGCGCGGCAACAAAGCCATTGGACAATACCAATGACAGAGCAGCAGATTGAATTAACACTGATTTCATTTTTATAAGTCGCTTTCTCTAATTAAATTGTTTGTCCGGAATCGAACCAAACTTCAGCTTCGTCCAGATATTCAAATACCATCGTATTCATACCATGAAACTCGGCGATCGCTGGTCCCATGCGTATGGGACCGAAATGTAACGATTGCTGCGCAACAATAGCGCAGGCGTTTCCGTATCTATCGCTTCGAAAGCTGAGAAACACCGTCATGTCATCTACATCAGGATTGGTTCGTTCGCTCAGTGACTTAAAGGCACTAACATAGAGGATGAACTTGGCGTCTTCCAGAAATGATGGATTGACAATGGTTTCTCCTAATTTGTCTTTCAAATCGGATGCGATATATTCGTCTACACCACTCAGAATGAAAAAGGAATTATCAAACTAATAAGATACCGCCATTACATAAACAGCATCCCCTCTATAATCTAATGCGCCTCCGCTAAATGTTGTGCCAATAAATCTTTGCCGTAATCGTTTCCATTCGGTGTCCGTATTATGGTGTGAATATGATCCCTGGTAGGTACACCAGGCTCATTCTTGTGTAATGTTCCAACTGGCCCTTGATGATCGAATTCGATGAGCACTACAGGACTGTGCACGCGATAATAAAAAATGGCGTCATCATCAGTGCCGCCTATCCAAGCGAAATAAGTGTCATCAATATGAGCACCGATCTCTTCCATGGTTACTTCAGCATGAGGATCACGCAGTGCCCCTACAAATGAGCGAATGACGTTTAGTAGTTTAAGTTTTTGCTGACTGTCTAACTCGCTGCCTTTTATACCTTCATGGTCCAAAGTCAAATTATCCTGGTTTGCGGCAGCAATTTGATTGTTACGTACCTTGTTAGGATCAATTGTTGCTACCTCTTGTTGCAAACTATTTAAAGACTGCATGAGCTCCAAGCCGGTATTCTGTTCTTCCTGCAAAATATGGTTGCCTTCGTACATGCCTGAATCCGCGTAAACAGGTTCTCCACCCCAAAAAGCTGGTGTCATTACAACCTGATCACCCAATACAAAATAGTTAATGACGAGATGATGGCCATCTAGTTGAAAACCCCAAGGGCCATCGGCAGAAGGAATACCCATCATGGTGACGTAGTACTTGTCCACTCCATATCGAATCGGTTCTCCATTAATCTCGAATAACGTTTGTTCTGTCTTTATGATGTTTTGAGTTTGTTCCAATCCTTCAGTACTCAGCGCAACACGCAATAAATCCCAGGCTGCGTCTTTTTGCGTGTCGTTCATGTCTTCAAAACTCATGCCACGCCGCGCAAATATGCCGACGTCCACATTGGACCAATCACGCCACTCTGGGTCGTTAATTGCAAAATGAGTTCGGGAAAGATCTGCTGTGCTCAAAGTCGCTAAAAAATCATCAGCCGCTTCACGAATTGGGGCTGTAGAAACACCCGTAGATTTAATTGGATACAAACCTTCGATAAAGTGAAGGTCACTGTGACAAACCCCCGCCGCTACAGTCCTAACCAGTACTTCTCGCGGACCTGGCTTAGAAATTTCGATCTCTTCAATTTCTTCATTTTCTGCAGAATAGAAATATGCTGGGGGCATCCCCGCGGATGAAAATTGTATTGTATCCTTTTGAATATTAGCAATATTCAAGCACATCCTATTTAATCCAATTTTCATTTTTAATAATGTTTTATTTAATGAATCCAGGGTTGATACCGGGTCTTCTTCTACAAGAGCATTCATTGCTGTTTTAGTAATAGAGACAACATTCCCTGAAGTTAAACCATGGCCAGTAGCGTCTCCACAAATTGCAACCCATTTACCATCTTTTTTCTGCATGAAGTCAAAAAAGTCACCTCCAACTTCTGTAGCCGTTTGTTGAAAGCCAACCATCTCATAATCATCCGTAGTGGGCATCTCCACAGGTAGCATACCTTGCTGAAATTCTCGCGCTTCCTCCATTTCTGCCTGCTGTCTTGCAATTTCAGCTTCTCGAAGATCTTGTGCTTCTTTACTTTTTCGACGATAGTTTATAAAGTTAGTAATTGAGACACCAAACAAAAGAATAATACTACCCCAAAATGGGATTGCAGTTTTTGGATTTAGGTACCATACGCGAGTAATAACGAATGGGATAGTAACTATATTTGAAAGTGAGACACGATTCTCAACTGCCTGTATTTCCAGATTGTATTCCCCCACTCTTTCAGGTATAAATGAGATCTGGGTTGAAACTTGTAAAGGAGACCAATTACTTGTTTTATCCCCTACTTTATTTACTCTTTTCCTGTATTTAATATTTGACTCTGTTGGCTTATACAACATTGGATTAGTATTAATATAAAATCTATCTCTTTTGACACCTTCAAGATTATTGTTTAGAAGATCGCTTAACATTATATCAGCCTTAGGTGTTACAATATTTTCTATTGCCAGTTTGAAAGGTTTATCATCAATTGTAAAGATTGATATTCCTTTGTTCCCGCCTATAATAATTTTATTGGTATCAAGGGCAACAATAGCACCTATCAAATTACTGTTCAAACCATCCGCTTCATGCATAGTAAACCAATCACCATCAAAGAAACTACTAACCCCACCACCAAAGGTTCCTGCCCACATCCTTATACCATCATAGTATAAGGAAAATAACTCATTGTGGCCAAGTCCATCAGTATCCCGGATCATCCGAAAATTTGTGCCCTCTAACACTCCAATTCCAGCTGATTCCGTTCCAGCCCAAATTCCCCTATCAGGACCTATTGCTAGTGATATAACGCGTTTATCATCTAGACCTTCATCGAAAAGTTGAAACCTTTTTCCATTATAGGTAGCCACGCCCGCCTTATAACAGGCAATAGCCAGATCACCATTGTCAAGTTGAGTAATATCTTTTATATGATTAGATGGTAACCCATCCTGTACTGAAAATGTAAAAAACCCTTTGCTATCGAACCGTGTTAGCCCTGAACTTTTGGAGCCAGTCCATATACGGGAATCATCAACGTTATCAACATGAACTGCTGTTACTAAGCTGGATGGCAAACCATCCTTCCTACTATAATTTTTAAAACCCGATCCCGTAAATTGAGATAACCCCTTTGTTGTAGCAAGCCAAAGTATTCCATTAGAATCCATATCCAGATCCAGTATTCTATTCGATGGTAAACCATTCGATCTAGTATAATGATCCGAGATCATTCCAGCTTCATACATGAATAATCCATTGCCTGTCGCAATGTAAACCTTTTCATTATTTGCAACCATATCATATACCATACCACCAGTCTCTAAACCATCTCTTAGCCCAATATTATTGAATGTGCGTGGATCATGAAGATAAACACCCATACCAAAGGTTGAATACCAGACTTCGTTTGGGGATATCGCTTTAATATCATATATAGGCGTTTTATTCAGAGCTAAATGAGCATCACCAAGTGGTCTATATTGTTTTAATCTACCATCTCTGTAATAATATAAACCTTTTTTAGATCCAACAATAATAGACCCGGGTTTATGCTTGGCTAGAGATAATACATTGATATTTTTATTCAGTAATTCCAATTCCCCTTTTTCATTTCTAAGCCAGAGTCCCTGATTGGTACCAAAATATTGATTGGTCCCATCGACAAGAACCGTCTGGATCTCTACCTTGTTATTTGGAAATTCAATTACACTGGTAACAAATCCATTGCCAATTTTATGGATTAGTTTATCCTTTGTTACGAACCATTGCTTAATACCATCTATAAATACATCTTTTATCTTTGCATTCGGGAATCCTTTACCCATAAAAGATACATCATTACCATCAGACAGTATATTCTCAAGATTACTTGATACAAAAAGTTGAGCACCTAAATTTTCAAGCGTGTATATTGCTGTACCTTGAACGATGTTTGATTTTTTAAAGGAATCATATTCAAGCTCGTATATCCCTTTATTTGATGTAGCGGCATATATTTTATTATTATAGCTTGTTACTTTAATAATATTAGCAGCAGGTAGTCCATCAACTGCGCCATATTTTTTAATTGTTACGCCGTCAATCATTGTGATACCATTCTGAGTACCAATCCATATTTTATCATTATTGTCTTTCTCAATATCAAAAATGTAATTACTTGAAAGTCCGTCAGTATAAACAAATTGTTTCCACTGACCCTTAGATGGATCTGCATAGATGGAGTCTAATATTGTAAAAATAAAAATTAAATTAAGGATAATATGCTTTATCATTTAAAAAATATATGTTAATTGTAAAATATATATTCTAGTGTTTCTCGACCAAGCTAGCTAAAGCTACCTTATCTTCAGAATAAAATTCAGCATAGGCTGCCAATCCCATCATTTTAAGTTTTTTTTCTAAGTGTTGGTCGACATTAGTAAAAATTAATTTTCCATTCTTAGCATTAATGGATCCAATAAGACTGATCAGGACTGAGACACCATAGTTATTGACTTCTATGCATTGATTAAAATTAATTATGAAATGCACAAAATCTTGATCTAAAAGGTCATCAATAATTTCAATGATTTCTTTGGCATGGAAATCATTAAATGGACCATCAAGCTTTAATATAGCTGTTGGTGCGATTTTTTCTATCGCCGTATTTAATGTTTTTGTGGACATTCTAATGTATTTCCAATCGATATTCTTCCATTACGTACAACATCTGTAGAATTTAAAATCTTATTCAGCACTTAATCAAAATAAAACCTAGATGAATAAAATTCACCGAAAAAGAAATAATAAAGCATGCAATAACACATTTTGGGGGATTTACGAAAAAAATAAAACTGAATATTGAGTGGATTATCTTCTCTATTTCAATAAAATCATTTTTCTAGTTTTTGCATAATCTCCTGATATCAATTTTAAAAAATATATACCACTGGGATAATTAGTTCCATTCCAATAATATTTATTAATTCCGGCTGAGAAATATCCATCATCAAGTGTTTGAATTAACCGGCCTTGGATATCATAAATATGTAAAGATATCTCATAAAGCTTTTCTCCAACACTAACATATATGTTTGTTTTAGGGTTAAAAGGGTTTGGATAATTAGATAAAATTGCAGATTCTATTAAAAAATTATAATCATTATCTATTCCTACATTTGGATCTATAGAAATGTCAAATATTCTAGGAAGGTGATCTGATGCTTCCTGGGTGTCGTCCCACTCTAGTCCATATTCATTTAATGCATCGGATCCCATCTCCAAAGTATTTAGTATGAAATGTCGTCCTGAATCAATAGTCGCATCAGAGTAAAACACGTAATCCAATTTACCAGGATTGAAAGAACTACCGTCCGACCGCCAAGTGTAGCCCATGCGCTTATGGGTATGACGAGAAAAAAGATCTACGATTTCTGTGGAGTCCCAGTCTGGGAGAAAATCTGTACCATATTTATTTTCATCTTCAATATCTCCAATGCGAATAGTTTCAACCTGCTGGCGGTATCCAACAAAATTGAAATCCCCAACATGGATAAAAGGTGTTTCATATTCCAAATCAAAAGGTCCATTTCCATTGGTAATCCATTCACGCCAGACTGATATAAATTCATCTACCTGCTCCTGCCGATCATCATTGCTATCACAGCAGGATAAATGGGAATTAAAAATCAGAAGATTTTTCCCCAGCTCATTTTCTGTATCTAATAAAGCAGCCATGGTTCGTTCTGAAGTGATCATATTTGCATCATTTAGAATTTGGAAACGAGAGAGTACTATCAAGTCCCTGTAGGTCCAACTGGCATACCATTGTTCTTGTGGAAACCAGGATTGAATTATATCGTCAATCGCATCCCATTCAGAATGCTCTTGAAGTGCAATAATATCGGGATCCAATGCCTGAATAATCCTTTTAAATCTAGGTTGCCTTTCCGGTTCTAAAATTCCATTCCATAATGTATTGTAAGACAAGATTCTAATATCATCTTCATTATATCGTGACAATGGAATGGGCTCTGGCAATGGTACCTGGTCTTCAGCAATACTAAATGCAATTCCTCCGCTTTCATTCGGAACAAAATCAGAATTTGAGGAAGTATTGGAAATCACAATTTTTCCTTCAGTAATAATCTGGGATCCATTCAAGGTCATAACATCGGAATCACGGGCGATGGCCACCTCAAATTCTGAAGATGTGATAGTGGGACCTATCCGCAATATTAAATCATTTTGCCAGACAGTTTCACTGTCTCCATAAATATAAAATACGCCTTCCCTCTGACCAAAGGTCCAATCCAGTTCTGCTCCGATTTCATTAATAACGAATCCAGTGGATGCATCATTATCAGTATCAATGTAAAGATGAAACTCATTCCAATCCTGCATTAAAAATTCTCCATTATGAAAATTGAAATAGATAAATAAGAATTCCTGGTCATACGTAATTTTTATATCGGCGAAATCTGCACCTATGCCATCACTTTCTATATCAGAATAGGTCGGCAGAACATTATCCCAATCATGGAACTGACCATCAATGGTTATGGGATGGCCACTCATTAAAACTGAAAATAAAAAAGGGCTGATTATTAAGTATATCAGCCCTTTTAAAAAGAAATTATATTTTTCCCGTTCAACCATCAATAAGATCTAGAACTAATCTCACTCCCCAGCCAGTTGCACTACCTTTTGGATTAATACTATTTGCTTTACCACCCCAGGCAGTACCCGCAATATCAAAGTGCACCCAGGGAATGTTTTCCCCAACAAATTCCTGCAGGAAGGCCGCCCCGGCGATGGTTCCAGCTTGGCGGGGTGCGCCGGTGTTTTTCACATCTGCAATTTTCGATTTCACTTGTTTGCGAAACTCAGGCCATAGAGGCAATTCCCAAATCTTTTCATCTGTATTTACTGACGATTTCTTGACAAATTTCATCAAACCTTTATCCGTTCCAAGCACTCCAGCGGCTACATGCCCTAAAGCAACCAGGACAGCACCGGTAAGAGTAGCAAAATCCAATA